>NZ_RZPB01000512.1:0-4449 GCF_003998535.1 Mesorhizobium sp. M7A.F.Ca.AU.002.02.1.1
TCACACAGCAGCCACAGCTCGCACAGCAGCCACCGATCGTCGGCAGGCGGCACATACTACCCGCCGCCAGCGCCCGTCTATCAGGCGCCGGCACCGGTCTATCAAGCACCGACCTACCAGCCGCCCACAACTGCGCCGGCGGCTCCAGCGCCTTTAGTCGTGCTTCCCGGCAACGCCAACAAATTCAAGGAAATCGTTCTTCAGGTCCAATTCGCCATGCTGTCGTTCGGCTACTACAATGGCGAACTGGACGGCAAGATGAGCCCGGAGATGAGGGCTGGCCTTGAAAAAATGCAGTCTGACTACAACCTCAAAGTTACGGGTACCATTACACCCGAGACGTTGAACGCTTTGCGGATTACTGCCGAGTAAGCGCTCAGTGACCAACTCCATTATGGGACGCTTCTAGGGTTCGCGCCGCAGGCCAAAGTGATATAACCCTTCGCCCAGTTTGGGCCACCGAATAGAATGTCTACTTTCTGCCAGGAGCGGCCATCTCAGCATGCGGTACGGAATGACCGGATTGGGGGCCGGGAGGAGACCGTCCGCTGGCGGGCGTCTTGACCGAACAGCTGCCATTCGGACAGCCAACCCACTACACTCGAAACGGCGGCACTGATGTCTCGCCGGAATCGGCCACTAGAATCAGTATACGTGATGGCGGCTTCGCGCCAATAGCTGCTATTTCCAAAGATCGTCCTCATCGTAGGTTAGGGCGCCGAATCGTACGACCGAATTCGAAGGCACCATTTCATCTTACAACATATTTCGTCGCCTCGAATTTGCGCGACGTTATAAATCATACTTGAGCATGGTATGTTCTCGGAATGAGGGAAGAATCGGGATACTTTAGATTTCTGACGCACAATCCGTAGCTCGCAGGGAATAAAAAAGGCATCCATTTCAATGGAAGAAGCTGCTGAACTTACAACTCCCGTTGGAAGGCCCTTCAGAGTCCTGTGCCTCGACGGCGGCGGTATGCGTGGCATCTACACTGCGGCGTTTCTCGATCGCTTGCTCGATCAATATCGCAGGACACGCGGGGAGGAACATCTCGACCTGGGCGGCGGCTTCGATCTCATCGCTGGAACGAGCACGGGGGCCATCATCGCCTGCGCCGCGGCAATCGGCCGCCCTATGAGCGATCTAGTCAGGCTCTACCAAGTCTGGGGCAGGAAGATTTTCCCCGAGCGCATTACCGAGAGCAGAGTAAAGCTCATTGCCCGTATAGCGAAGGGTGGCAGCATAGTCAGAGCCGGCGATGCAGCGCTGCGGGAAGCCCTCAGGGTGGAGCTCGGAGACATCACCATGCTCGATGTCTACAGGAAGCGAGGGATTTCGCTTTCGATCCCCACGGTGGCCATGAGCACCCACCGGGCGTGGGTTTTCAAGAAGACGAAGACGAGCGGAGTCCGCGATGACAATTATAAGCTAGTCGATATCTGCTTGGCCTCAAGCGCGGCGCCGATCTACCGGTCCCTGGCGGCGATAAAGAACCCCGACAGCAAGCACGAGCAGATTGAGGTTTTTGCAGACGGTGGATTGTGGGCGAACAACCCAGTCATGGTGGGGATGCTGGATGCGCTAATGAACGCTGACGAGGGACAGCCCATCCAGATATTCTCCTTGGGCACATGCTCTCGACCTGAGGGAGAGGAGATTTCGTCGACACAAGTCCACAGGTCGATGCTCCAGTGGAAGCTGGGTGCCGATGTCGCGCCGCTTAGCATCACGGCCCAGGAGTTCGCCTTTGATAATATGGCCCGCATGTTCGCCAATGTTTTGAGCAAATGCGGCAGGGAGGTGCACCACGTTCGCTTTCCGCAGCAGAAAATCCCGGCCTCGAAACTCGAGTATCTCGGTCTCGACGACAGTAGGTCGGAGGCGATGAATGCGCTCTTGAGCCAGGCGTCGACGGACGCCGACATGGTCAAGAGTGCCTGTGATGATCCTCGGAACCCGCAGGGTCAATTGATCCACAATCTCATGATGTCTCTGCCTACGATGCCGGAGGCAGGCGTACCCAAGGAGTTTTTCGAATGAGAGATTGCCATCTCCAATTAGCGAAATACCAGCGTGACGAGGTGCGGCTTCCGAATGACAGCCGCAAAGGCATCTTCACCAAGGCAAAGACCAACCGGAAGCGGCTGAAGGACGGCCTAGCCGCCAACAACGATCCGACCCCGATCGGACAGCGGACTCAGGGCTCCTACGCGATGCGCACAATGATCGTCGAAAAGGGCGAAGACTATGACATCGACGACGGCGTCTATTTCAAGAAGGAGGACCTCGTCGGGTCGAAAGGAGCTGACAAGTCACCCCTCGCGGCCCGTGAAATGGTGTGCAACGCTTTGCAGGACGATCGTTTCAAAGACTCGCGAGAAGTCCTCAAGAACTGCGTGCGGGTCTATTACCACGAGGGTTACCACATCGACGTGCCCGTCTACCGCCACGTCGTTGTGAAGGACGCCTGGACCGGAAAGGAGTCTGACCACTACGAGCTGGCTAGCTCCAGCTGGAAGCGATCGGATGCGTTGGCAGTGACTTCGTGGTTCCAGGACTTCAACAAGAACAATTGCGCCAATGCGTCCAAGGACGGCGATAAGGGACAGTTTGTTGAAGTAGTCAGGCTTCTCAAAGCCTTTGCGCGGAGCCGCTCAAGCTGGAAGGGAAAGATTTCGAATGGATTCGTCATCTCGAAGCTCGTGGCCGATCATTGGGCCGAGGTTGCTGACCACGATGACAAGACGCTTCGCAATATCGCGAAGGCGATTAGGGACACGCTTGCCTGGAAACAGGTGGTCAAGCATCCGGTTCTTGACGATAACATTATCGAGGACGGCAATGCGAAGGCCAAGTTCCTCCACGACAAACTCGATGAGAACCTCAAGCATCTCGACGTTCTCGACGAATGGGACTGCGACCACGCGAAAGCGATGAGCGCCTGGGACAAGTTCTTCAATACGGACTGGTTCTCCCAGCAGCCCGACCCGGATGGGGCAAAGTCCCTCACCCAGAAAGTAGGTCCGGCGGTCAAGCGGGGTGAGACACGGTACGCCTGAGCGCGCGGTCCATTGCTCACCATCGCTCAGGCCATTGACGCTGTCTCGGCGCTCTTCGAGGCCTATCGGCCGGAGTACAGGGGATATCGCGCCTGCGAGGATGCCAAAGGGCGACCGACGGGCCGTCATCTGTGGTTGTTCGAGGTGTGGGGCCAGGATCTGTCCATCGTGGCCGACGCCGCGTTCCCGTATTCGCGACCGAACGCCTATATCATCAACTACGACGTCCAGCGAAACCTGCCGCATGTCGAGCTTGATGGCCGCTTATGCCTGACGAAGGTTGAGTTTACTACCGATCCGGCAGATGCCGCCCGGCAGGTGCTGGCGGAAGCCCTCGAGCTCCTTTATGCGCATCAGACAGGGTCTGAAGACGAGGATCTCAAGGAAGACTTCACCAACTACTGGAGCCAACGTGCTCATGTCGGCAGCCCGACGCTCTCGTTGCTCTACGAGGAACGTGCATCGACAGGGTCATATCTCCTGACTGGCAACGAGGTCTTTGTATTTGCCAGCAAGGAATTGATGCTTCGGTGGTGGGGGAATCGGAACGGGGAGGCACCCAAGCATACGAATGCCGCCCTTTTCGTCGAGCTCAAGAAGTTCCCTTTGCCGTCCGAGTTTCCCACGGATTCTTTAGGCCTTGTCAAACTCCTCCAGACGCACGCCGTCGATGGTGGAGAGGCATTGTTGAAGGCTGTGAGTGCGGTGCCGAATGGGATCGTCTTGGTGCTAGTCGGCGTTGCGCCTTCCGGCCGCCGCCAATTTGCGGGTGTCCGCCTGCTGAAAACTCTTCCTCCGCAGAAGAAGGGCTCTCGACGGAAGCCGAGGCTCAAGCTTCGACCCCGTGACAAACTCGCCGTGGGCGACCTTCTCGAGCACTATACCATTCAGCGCCTGCGGACTTCACTGCTTGACAGTTCGGCGTCCCGCAGCATCGTCGACCTGACCAATATCGCCGACAAGAGAGTAGTCGTAGTCGGATGTGGCGCTGTCGGCGCGGGCGTCGCGCGCCTACTCGCGAAGGCAGGCGTCGGACGCTTAGATCTCGTTGATCACGAGACTCTTGGCTGGGAGAACATTCGACGTCATGAGCTTGGTGGCCGTAGCGTCCGCCATTCGAAGCCGGAAGCCTTAGCATCGGACCTACGACAAGACTTGCCGGAGGTGGTCGAAGTGAGGGCTTTCTCGAAAACCATCCAGGACCTCGTCGTGTCCGGGAGCGACATATTGAAGGGTGCGGACCTCATCGTGGCCACTACGGGATCCTTGCACGCCGACAACTACATCGCCGAGCTCGCGCGGCACGGGACTCCACCGATAGCCGTGGTGTTTGGCTGGATGGAGGCATGGGGGGTGGCCGGGCACGCGTTACTGCTGTCGGGAGATG
>NZ_RZPB01000513.1:0-4427 GCF_003998535.1 Mesorhizobium sp. M7A.F.Ca.AU.002.02.1.1
GGCCTGTCACGGCCAGACATAGGGGCCAGCCTCATGGCTGGCGATACCGCCGATATTATGGTTTTCATGTCGTATAGTTGCGACCCGGCGCGGGCGACAGGATGGCAGACAAGGACAAACGGATCGTCATAGCCGGTGCCGGCAGCATCGGCTGCTATGCCGGCGGCTGCCTGGCGCTGGCCAGCCGAAAGGTCATTCTGCTGGCCCGGCCGCGCATTGAGGCAGCGTTGCGGCAGGGTGGATTGCGGGTCAGCGACCTCCAGGGCCGCGATCGCTCGATCAAGCCGGAGGCGCTTGCCGTCACCACCGATCCGGCCGCCACCCTGCCGCAGGCAGACGTGATCCTGGTCACGGTCAAGAGCGGCGCCACTCAGGACATGGCGGATCTTATCAAAGCTCATGCCCGGCCCGACGCCGTGGTGATCAGCCTGCAGAACGGTGTCGACAATGCCGACAGGCTGCGTGCCGGACTTGGCCGGCGAACGGTGCTGGCCGGCATGGTGCCGTTCAATGTGGTGCAGTCGCCGGACGGCGAGCTGCCGCTGCGCGTGCACCGCGCCAGCGACGGCAAGGTGATGGTCGAGGATGGCGATGCCGGCCTGGTCGGCCTGCTTGGCGTCGAAGGGTTTGCGGTTGAAGCGCATGGCGACATGAAGGCGGTGCTGTGGGGCAAGCTGCTGATGAATCTGAACAACGCGCTGGTGGCGCTTTCCGGCCTGCCGCTGGCAACCGAACTGGCCGACCGACGCTGGCGGCTGATCCTGGCTGGCCAGATCGACGAGGCGCTGACGGCGCTGAAAGCGTCCGGCATCGAGCCGGCGCGGATCGCCGGCCTGCGGCCGGCGCTGCTGCCGAAAGTGCTCAGGCTGCCGGACTGGCTGTTCAAGCTCTTGGCGCGGCGCATGCTGGCGATCGACCCGCAGGCGCGCTCGTCGATGTGGGACGATCTTCAGCGCGGCCGGCCGACGGAGATCGACGACTTGCAAGGTGCCATCTTGCGGCTGGCGGGGAAGGCCGGCACGCCCGTGCCGACGGTTCAGCGGATCATCGCCTTGGTGCGCGCGGCGGAAGCGGAGCGGCTTGGCTCGCCGGGCCTGGCGCCGGAGCAGATTGTTGCACCGGCCGGCCGTCGATCAACGTGATCTTCTGCCAGATTTTCCGCGACAGGTTGGACGCCAGGTTCTCGATGTCGTTGACGCCGTCGATGACCACGTCGTCATTGACCGACTGCGCGAACAATGCGGCGATCTTGCCGGTGATCGACAGCATTTCGGAGCAATAGTCGAGGTAACGCGCCAGGTCGGCGGCATTGGTGATGCGGGCGGGCGAATGCGACGTTGGCTTGAAATCGGCCGACAGCGCCGCCGGATCCTTGGTCAGCTGGTGCATGTCGATGACGTGGATCAGCGAGCGCAGGCCATGCAGCTGGCGAAAGACCTGCTTGCGCTTGATGCGCTCCTCGGAGCGGATCAAGGCGAGAAATCCGACAATGGCGAGGATGAACATGTTGAGCGAAGCTTCGATGCCTTGCACAGACTGGACGGCATCACCCGGTTTGGAAATGCGGTCGAATGGCAATACGGTTCCGACGAAGATGAACATCAGTGCGCCGGCAACGACAGCGGCGACGATGAGGCCGCGCAGCCACCAGATCGGCGCTTCCAGGGCCTTGGCGCCCTGTGCCAGGTCGCGCGACAGCGAGACCAGTTCGGCGGCAACGCCGCGCAGGCCGGCATCGGGGAAACGCTCCGCAACGCGCGTCTCCAGCCGTTCTGCGGTCTCGATGATCAGTTTCGGATCAAGCGTACGGTAGCGCATGTCCGATCGAACCTCAGGGTTGTGCTGGCTCGTTGGTGCGCCGGCCGTAGCGGTTGGGTCCAGGCTGCCCCGGAAACAGGCACAACACAAGGAAGGCCACGATCGAGACCACCGGCACGAACAGGATCAGCGCCGCAATGCCCGGCTTGTCCAAATCGTGCAGCCGCTTGACCGCCAGGGCAATGTTCGACCACAGCGAGGCGATGAAGGCGACGAAGAAGATGAACGACCACATGTTGCTCTCGGCCGAACCTTCCGGCACCAGCGTGAAGCGGTAGAGCGGGAAGGCCTGGATGATAGCGACGAGCAACCCGCCAAGAAAATAGGCCGCGCGACTGACGCGGCCCGAGGTTTTGAAGAAAAGCCAGGTGAGATCTGATCTGTCAGGCAAGCGGGTCCGGTCCATATTGATTGGCGCCCCTGGCGCCTTCGAGAATGCCGCATTCCACCAGAAACCAGATCGGGCCGATCAATGGCACCAGCATGATCAGGCTCCACCAGCCCGACTTGCCGCGATCATGCCAGCGCTTGGCGTAGACTGCGAGTGCGAAATAGATCGAGGCCAGAGCGATGAGAATGCCGATGATGCCGATCTGGGCGCCACTGGCCGTGGTGATGCGTGTACCGAGGATCGCATCGAGAATAAAGGCAACGATGCCAATGACGATGAAAACGCCAATCGCGGCCCAGAACTTGCCACGGTTGATGCGACCGTCAAAACTTGTGAGCAGATACTTCCAGTCCATGTCACCCCTCCATGATGAACCCGCGCGACCGATTGTCGCGCCGGCGGAAGGTGCGCCCGCTTTGCGCAAAGATCAATCGCGCAGCAATTCGTTGATCGAGGTCTTGGACCTGGTTTTGGCGTCGACGCGCTTGACGATGACGGCGCAGTAGAGGCTCGGACCCGGCTCGCCGTTCGGAAAGGGCTTGCCCGGCATCGCTCCGGCGACGACGACGGAATTCGGCGGCACTTCGCCATAGAAAATCTCGCCGGTAGCGCGGTCGACGATCTTGGTCGACTGGCCGATGAAGACGCCCATGCCGAGCACCGAGCCTTCGCGCACGATGCAGCCCTCGACCACTTCCGAGCGCGCGCCGATGAAGCAATTGTCCTCGATGATGGTCGGACCTGCCTGCATCGGCTCCAGCACGCCGCCGATGCCGACGCCGCCGGAAAGATGCACGTTCTTGCCGATCTGGGCACAGGAGCCTACCCCGACCCAGGTGTCGATCATGGTGCCTGTATCGACATAGGCGCCGACATTGACGAAGGACGGCATCAGCACGGCGCCCGGCGCGATATAGGCCGAGCGACGCACGATCGACCCCGGCACGGCGCGAAAGCCCTCCTTTTCGAAATCGACAGCGCCCCAGCCATCGAACTTCGACGGCACCTTGTCCCACCACGTCGCTTCGCCGGGACCACCCTTGATGATCTCCATCGGGTTGAGCCGGAAGGACAAAAGCACGGCCTTCTTCAGCCACTGGTTGACATGCCACTTGCCGTCGGCCTGCCGCTCGGCGACGCGGACGGCGCCGCGGTCGAGCAGGTCAAGCGCCGACTGGATGGCATCGCGCGTTTCGCCGCGCGTCGCAGTCGAAATCGCATCGCGTTCCTCGAAGGCCTTCTCGATGGTCTTTTCGAGGCTCGCCAGATCGGGCTTCGACATGAATTCGCTCCATTACCAAGCTGTTAAGGGACTGAGCCTTAACCTGTTTTGAAAGTCGCGCGGACCCTATGTTAAGGCTTAATGGGGGTCAATCGCGTGTGCGTCACGGGACGGCGCAGTTAAGGGAATTGGACGGGTAGTTATGACTCCTATGGAAAAGGCGGGGTGGACGCCGCTGCCGCATTCGGACGAGGATCTGGAGCGGTCGAAGAGCGTGCCTGACACGCCGCAGACGCGTGCCGAAACCTACCGGCTCGCCTGGAACGATCCCGACTTCATGACGCGGCGCGAGTTGCGCGCGGTCAGGCTGCAACTCGAACTCCTGAAACCGGAAATGATCCTAGCCGAACGCGGCATCCGCTCGACGGTGATCCTGTTCGGCGGTGCGCGCCTGCCGGAACCCGGCGGCGAGGCCTGGGCGGCCAAGAACGAGACGCAGAAGAAGAACCTCGAAGAGAACAGCAAATACTACGAGGAAGCGCGCAAATTCGCCCGCCTCTGCTCGCAGCAATCGGCTACCTCCTATTACCGCGAATATGTCGTGGTGACCGGCGGCGGGCCTGGCGTGATGGAAGCGGGAAACCGCGGCGCCGACGATGTCGGCGCGCCGTCGATAGGCCTCAACATCGTCTTGCCGCACGAGCAGGCGCCGAACATCTATGTGACGCCGGAGCTCTGTTTCAACTTCCATTATTTCGCTATCCGCAAGATGCATTTCGTCATGCGCGCCAAGGCGGTCGCGGTGTTTCCGGGCGGCTTCGGCACGATGGACGAATTCTTCGAGACGCTGACCCTGATCCAGACAGGGCGCATGGAGCGCGTGCCGGTGATCCTGTTCGGCAAATCCTTCTGGAAGCGGGCGAGCGATCTCGATTTCCTCGCCGAGCAGGGCACGATCAGCCCCGGCGATCAGGACATCATCGACTTCGTCGACGC
>NZ_RZPB01000514.1:0-4426 GCF_003998535.1 Mesorhizobium sp. M7A.F.Ca.AU.002.02.1.1
GGCGGGGTCGGCGACGGCTTGGCCGGTGTCGGCTTGGGATCGGCCTGCTTGACCGGCTCGGGCTTGACCTCTTCCTTGGGCGTCGGCGCCGGCGCCACTTCCGTTGCCGGGGTAGGCTTGGGCTTCTCCTGCGGCTTCGGCACGTCCTCAGGCTTCGGCTTTTCGATCGGGGTCGGTGCGGGCGGCGGAGCCGAGGTCATGTCGACGGGCTTGGGCTTGGCTTCCGGCGTTATCGGCTTGTCGGTATCGACACTGTTCTCACCGACCTTCTGCGCATCCGGCACAATGTCCGGGCGCTGCGTCGGCACAGGGGCCGGCTTTTCATGCATCACGGCCTTTTTGTCGCCCTGCAACGTCTGCGCAATGGCTTCCATCGGCACGATATCGACCGCGACCGACTCGACGTCGGACGACGGAAGTGCCGCCGGCGCCGTCAGCGTGAACAGGCCGAAGGTCAGCGCCGCCGTATGCAAGATCACCGATGTGGTGAGGCCGGTCTTCATCGCGCGTCTACTGGTCCTGTTCCTGCAGTGAAACCAGGCCGATGTTCTTGTAGCCGGCGGCCGAAATGCGGGCCATCACCTTCATCGCCGTACCATAGTCGGTGGACTTGTCGCCGCGGATGAAGATGCGCTCCTCATAGCCGGTCTTGGAAATTGCCTGCAGCTTGGCTACCAGTTCCTCGATCGGGATTTCGGTTTCCTGCAGGTAAATCTGGCCGGCGGCGTTGATCGAGACGGTGATCGGCTGCGTGTCGGCATTCATCGCCTTAGCCTGCGTATCCGGCAGGTCGATCGGCACGCCGACCGTCAGCATTGGCGCCGCGACCATGAAGATGATCAGCAGCACCAGCATCACGTCGACCATCGGCGTGACGTTGATCTCGGACATCAGTGCATGGTGACGGCCGCGCCGCCTGTGGCCGCGCCCGCCGCGTCCTGCCATGCCCATGGACATACCCATCTGCTACTCCTCAGGCCTTGGGGGCCACTTTTTCATCGATTTGGCGCGAGAGTATGGCGGAGAACTCGTCGGAGAACCCTTCCATGCGCACGGCTATCTTGCTCGCATCGGACGACAGCTTGTTGTAGGCGATGACGGCGGGAATGGCGGCGAGCAGGCCGATGGCCGTCGCCAGCAGCGCTTCGGCGATGCCCGGCGCAACCACGGCGAGACTGGTATTCTTGGAGCCGGCGATCGCCTGAAACGACGTCATGATGCCGATGACGGTGCCGAACAGGCCGATGAAGGGTGCCGCCGAGCCGGTGGTGGCAAGGAAGCCGAGGCGGCCTTCCAGCTTTTCCATCTCGCGGGTCAGCGCCAGGTCCATCGCCTTGTCGATGCGGGTTTGCAGGCCGAGCGGCGACTTGGCGCCCTTCTCGAAACTCTTCTTCCACTCGCGCATGGCCGCCACGAAAATGGCGCCCATGCCGGTGGTCTTGCGATCGGCGAGCGTGCGGTAAAGCTCCTCCAGCGACTGCCCCGACCAGAACACCTGCTCGAACCGGTTGAGCGCCAGCCGCATGCGGGCATAGGAAACCAGCTTGTCGACGATGATCGCCCAGGTCCAGACCGAGGCGCAGAGCAGGCCGATCATGACCAGCTTGACCACCCAGCTGGCCGAAACGAACAGCGACCAAACCGACAATTGCGCGCCCGGATCGGCGAGTGCGATATTTTCCATCGTTACGTCCTTAAGATTTTCCGGGCGAAGCTGGCGGCTGGCCCCTGGCATCCCTTGTGGTCGGTTCGCACGAAGCTACCGGAACAACCCCAAACTGTGCCGTTGTCGGCCTTTTCAGGGCAAATATTGGTGAAAGGAAGGCGTTCGATAACGCCAATCTTCACCAATCTCTTCATGAACCGTTATGGTTAAGGATGGGTTAGTATATAAGGCGCGGCGCATTGCCACGCCCGCACAGTTGTAACGCCATCATCCAAGCGCGAAGTCAGGATGGGTTGAGATTCAGGTCAGGCCGAGCCGAAAGCGGCGGTTTCCGAGAACCGGAGCGGAGGGTACTTGAAGCACCCGAGCACCGGAAGCGCAGGGAATCACCGTTTGCAGGCCGGCATCACCTGAATATCATCCCATCCGGGGCATGAATGCCGCCACCCATTCCTTGGGAAAGCGCCTTGGGCGGCCATTCTCGCCGATGATCGCCGCCTCGACCTTGGCCTCGACCAGCACCTCGTCGCCGCGCTTGAGCTGTTGCGCCATGAAGATGCGCGCGCCGGAAATCTCCTCGGTGCGGGTGTCGACGGTCAGGATGTCGTCGATGCGGGCCGGGCCGCGAAAGTCGATCTCCATGCGGCGCACCACCCAGACTATTCTTTCGCCATGCTTGCCGTCGGCAAGCTCTGTGTGGTGCACGCCGGTCAGCCTGAGATAGTCGGAGCGGCCGCGTTCGAAGAATTCGAGATAGCGAGCATGATAGACGACGCCGGAGAAATCGGTGTCGGCATAATAGACCCGCGCCATCAGCCGGTGGCCGAACGCCGTCAGCGCACCGGAAAGCCCGGCCAGCAGCGTCGCCGATTCACCATGATCGCCCATTGCGCTTCCTTTTTCAGCCCCGACGAGGCACCTGTTTCCCGCGTGACACAGCATCGGATGGCACTGTTGACGGCGATGATCAAGACTTTGATGGCGGCGCTGTTCGTGTTGGTGGCTTTGGCGCTGCCTGGCCAGACCGCGACATTCTCGATGAAGCGCGGCCTCAATCTCGACCAGTGGGTCACCTGGCCCGGCGAGGACCAGTGGGGCGACGCCAAGGCCATCCTGCCCTATCCGGAGTGGCGGAAATTCCTTGGGGAGGACGACCTCAAGGCGTTGAAGGATGCCGGCTTCGATTTCCTGCGCATGCCGGTCGATCCATCGCCCTTTCTGTCCGACCAGACCGTGGCCTTGCGTGACGATCTCTATGCCAGCGTGCTGGACTCGGTGCGCATAATCAACCGCGCCGGGCTCAAGGTGATCGTCGACATGCACCTGATCCCGGCCGGCGGCAGCCGCAAGATCGGAATGGCTGAAGTGATGGGCGACCCACGGACCTTCGACGCCTATGTCGAGATGGTCCGCAAGATGGCCCGCACGCTGGCCAGCGAAGATCCCGCCCAGGTCGCCTTCGAGCCCATGAACGAACCGATCGTGGACTGCGACAGCGACGGCACGAGCCTGTGGCCGGACCGCCAGCGCAAACTGTTCGCGGCGGCGCGATCCTCGGCTACGAAACTGACCCTGGTGCTGACCGGCGCCTGCTATTCCGCCGCGAGTTCGTTGGAAAAGATCGACCCGAAGACGATTCCGGACGACAACGTCATCTGGACCTTCCATTCCTACGATCCGTTTCTGCTCACCCATCAGGGCGCAACCTGGGCCGGAGACTTCATCCCCTATGTGACTGGCCTGCCCTATCCGCTGAGTGCGGTGCCCAAGGCACAGCTCGACGTGACGCTCGACACCATCCGCGCCAGGATCAAGGCCGAGGCGCCATGGACGCGGCAAAGCGGCCTGCTTGCCTATCTTGACGAACAGGTCGCCAGCATGGACACCCCCGACAGACTGCTCGGCTTGATGGATGCGCCGTTCGAAAAGGTCGAGGCGTGGGCGAGGGCCAACGGCGTCAAGCCTGGAAACATCACGCTGGGCGAGTTCGGCATGATCCGCCAGGAATACGGCAATTCCTATGTGATGCCCGCTGGGTATCGGGCCGCCTATGTCAGGGACATGATCGCGCGTGCCGAAGCACATGGCTTCTCATGGTCGGTGTGGAGCTATGGCGGCGCCTTCGGCATCGTCGATGCCTTCAACGGCGACAAGGCCGAGCCGGATGTGATGGACGCGATCAAATCGCTTCACTGAGGCGATTTGGATTTAGCCAAGGTCGATCGACAGGATTTCCGGCCGCATCCCGAAACGCACCGGCAATATGCTGAAACCGAGCCCGCCGGAGACGATCAGATTGCGATCGTTCTCGACGACGTGGCCATAGGCGTAGCGGTTGCCGAAACGCGATGGCACGACCGGCGAATAGCCGAACAGCCGAATTTGTCCGCCATGGGTGTGGCCGGACAGGGTCAGCGAGACGCGCCACGGCACCTTCGGAAAAATATCCGGCTCGTGCGCAAGCAGGATGATGGGCGATGCGTCGCTGACCTTGGCCAACGTGCCGTCGAGATCGTCCAGCCCGGTAAAGCCGGGGCGGTCCCTGGTCGGCAGCAGAGCGAGCTGGTCGGCGAGCCCGGCAATCCACACACCATGCCCATCCTTTTCCAGGCGCACGACATCGTTCTCCAGCACCGGAATGCCGACTTTCTCCAGGGCCTTGCCCGCTACGGTCGGGCCGGCCCCGGCGCGCTGCGCGAAGCCATCTGCCCACCAGTCATGGTTGCCGAGAATCGAGAGCACGCCGAGCGGTGCCTTGAG
>NZ_RZPB01000515.1:0-4417 GCF_003998535.1 Mesorhizobium sp. M7A.F.Ca.AU.002.02.1.1
GCCTGCATATCCTGCCGGGTGTCGTCGACAGCCAGGTGCATTTTCGCGAGCCGGGACTGGAGCACAAGGAAGATTTGGAAACGGGTTCGCGCGCTGCCGTGCTTGGCGGCGTCACCGCCGTGTTCGAGATGCCCAACACCAATCCGCTGACCACCAGCGAGGCAGCGCTTGCCGACAAGGTCCGGCGCGGCACGGGGCGCATGCATTGCGATTTCGCCTTCTGGGTCGGCGGCACCCGCGAGAATGCCGGGGATGTCGGCGAGCTTGAGCGGCTGCCGGGTGCGGCCGGGATCAAGGTTTTCATGGGCTCGTCCACTGGCGACCTGCTGGTCGAGGATGACGAGGGCGTGGCGTCGATCCTGAGAAACACGCGCCGGCGCGCCGCCTTTCATTCGGAAGACGAATTCCGGCTGCGCGAGCGCCTTGGCGAACGCATCGAAGGCGACCCGGCATCGCACCCTGTCTGGCGCGACGAGATCGCCGCCTTGCGCTGTACCGAACGGCTGGTACGCATTGCGCGAAACGCCCGTGCCCGCATCCATGTTCTACACATCTCGACCGCCGAGGAGATTGTGTTCCTCGAACAACACAAGGATGTCGCGACCTGCGAGGCGACGCCACATCATTTGACGCTGAGCGCCGACGACTATCTCAGGCTTGGCACGCTGATCCAGATGAACCCGCCGGTGCGTGCCGCGCGCCATCGCGATGGCGTCTGGCATGGCATTGCGCAAGGCATCGTCGATGTGCTCGGCTCCGACCACGCGCCGCACACGCTGGCCGAGAAGGCAAAGCCCTATCCGGCCTCACCGTCGGGGATGACCGGCGTGCAGACGCTGGTGCCGATCATGCTCGACCACGTCAATGCCGGCCGGCTGACCTTGCAGCGCTTTGTCGACCTGTCTAGCCACGGCCCGCAGCGGATCTTCGGCATGGCGAGAAAGGGCCGCATCGCTGCCGGCTACGAGGCCGACTTCACCATCGTCGATATGAAGCGGCGCCAGACCATCACCAATGCGCAGGCCGGCTCGAAAGCCGGCTGGACGCCTTATGACGGGAGAGAAGTGGTCGGCTGGCCGGTCGGCACCGTCATTCGCGGCCGCCGCGTGATGTGGGAAGGCGAGATCGCCACGCCAAGCCAGGGTAGGGCGGTGGAGTTTTCTGAGGCATTGCCCCGCTAGGCTCCCTACCCCCGTGGGTGGGAAGAGCCGCTCTCAATCCCCGGCGACGAAGAATGACCACTGTCCGCTAGGGGTGATACCGACGCGATAGAAAATATAGGCGCCGAACTGCTTCATGTCGTCGAAATCGCCAGCGGTGACGATCTTGAACAGTTCGACCCGCTGCTTGGCGTCCAGCTTGTCCAGCGGGAGGGCGAAGAAATACGGCCACACATAGAGCTCTTGTGGCGTGCCGGCATCGAGGTGGACGTAGCCGGCATCAAGCACCTCCTCCAGGATGGCCAGGATTTCCTGGCCGTCCGGGTCTCCCGAGAGGCCCTTGAGGAAGGCGACGGCATCGCCATCAATGTCGGTTAGGGACAATTGCGTTGTGTTGTCGCCCGTGCCGATCAACGGCCGCAACTTTTCGATATCGCCGCCCTTGCAGGCTTCGACGATCAAATCATGCATGCGCCGCACTGGTTCCGGCAGCTTGCCGAGATCGTAGATGACCTCGGGCACCGGCGTGTCCGGATCGACGCGTGGCCTGGTCACGCCGCCATCCGCCGGACTGTCCGGCTCGGCTTCGGCAGGAGCAGTCGGCTGGCTAGACGGCGGCGGCGTCCCGACCGGGTTGGGCATTGGCACGGTGCTTCCGGGGGGCGACATGTCGTCGGCCGGCGGCGTGACCGTCGGGGGGAGCTCTTCGCGCTTGATTTCGCTCAGCGCATAGGCGGGGCTGATCGCGAGACACACAACCAGGGGAATCGCGGCACAGCAAGCGGCGAAAGAGATGCGAAGGACCAAGCCACGCGGCTTGCCTGACATCGAAAAACTCACTGCCCGTTTCTCCCTGCTTACGGGCATGACGCCCGAGCGGCATATTGCCGTCAAAGAACCGGACGTCGGTTCAGTGCCGCAGCCGTTCAGGTTCGAAGGCGCCAGCAATCACCTTTTCACGCATACGGTCGAGCAGGGCAAGGGCCGAGGTCTCGCCATTGGCACGCAACATCTCGCCGAAGGCTGTTTCGAGCGCTGCTTCGGCAATGATCTCGGGCTCTATCCCGGCGGAGAGACCTTCCGCCCAGGCCTCGCTGTGGCTTTCCACGGCGGTCAAGCGTTTTTCTTCCCTGACCAGCGCGTCGATGTCGTTGACACCATGTTCCATAAGCGAATGTCCACCCTTTCAAGCTGCGATCCATTGATGTGGATCAGGCCTGATCTGTTCATTTCACACCCAGGGACAATTAAGTATTTGTAAATACGACATTTTTTTGATCGTCTTTTACAAAGCCCGATTGCCTTGTGCGAAACTGCGTTCAGTTCGAGTCAAACTTAGCCGATTGGGGCGGCCTGCGGGGCGAAAACCTTCAGTTTGAGTTAATTCCGCTTTCGCGCGGTAGGGTTTCGTTAATACTGTTGCAGAAGTGCAACATGAGGATTGCACCAAGATATCGCCTGGCACAAGCCGATATATCGGCTGTACCCAGCAATGGTTCGGATAGTTGTCGATGAGCGAGTGCCTAAAGCGCGCTGCGTTTGAACGGATTCAGGCGAGGCGCTTTAGGTTTTCGTTTTTATGCGTGTCGTTCTCCCAAAACCGCAGCCACTTTTGGGCGACATGCATTAGTTGCCGTAACGCGAGGCGATGTCGCGAGACAGCGTCTCGCCTTCCTTCATGTAGCGGCTGATGGCTTCGGTCGCCGAGGGCGTGCACCTCGTATAGGTGCCGCCGAAGGAGCGGTAGCCGCGATTGAAGCTGGCAATGAAGCGGGCGCGCCGCTCGGCGTCCGGATTTTCCGAATCGAGCAGTTTTGTCATCTCGACACGCCACTGGTCGCCCTTTTCGCCGCACAGATTGCGCAGGAAATGCAGCGAGCCCAGAACCTCCGCCAGCCGCATCAACCCGGGCTCGAACGGCGACTCGGCGCTGAGCGCGGGCCGTATCGAAACGGTCGCGCCGACCGCAAGACACACGGCGAGGAGCATGGATGGACGATTCATAAGCCTTCTCTACCAGCTGCGTGGCTCTGCTAAACAGCATAAGTCTTTGTGGCGAAACAATTTGTGGCCCGCAAGTTGATTTCAGGACAGCAGTCCGGCGTTTCCGCCGGGGGCCAACAAGTCTTCGGCGACCGCGAATACCGAGCCTGCCAGCGGCAGCGCCGCCATCTCGCTGAGCGTATAGAAGGCCGCCGTCTCCGCATCGTCGCTGGCCACGGCCTCGCCGCCGGCATAGGCGGCGCCGAAGACTGTGAGGAGATAATCGACCGGGTGGCTGTCATCCCGGCCGTCGATGCGGATTTCCCGCAGCGGGCGATAATTTGTGGCACGCAAACCGGTTTCTTCCTGAAGTTCGCGCTCTGCCGCTGCCTCCAGCGTCTCACCAGGTTCGACCTTGCCGCCCGGAAAGGCATAGAGCCCTTGCGACGGTTGCCGGGCTCGCTTGACCAGAAGCACGGTGTCTGCCCGCACGACGGCGACCGAGACTGCCGGAAGTATTTTGCGCGCTTCGTTCATGGATTCCCAATCAGGCTGAAGGCCGGTCAGTTGTGGACCGGCCAGCGTGGACAAGTTTTAGCGGTTGCGCAACGCCGGTTCCATCGCCACTTTCAGAAGCCGAACCTTTCGAAGGGCACCAATCGACCATGTGCGGACGTTTCGCCTTGACCGCGACGCCGGATCAGACCGCTGCCTTTCTGGACGTGGCGGGGCTTGAGGATTTCCCGGCGCGCTACAACATCGCCCCGACGCAGCCGATCCTGATGGCGGTCGCCGGCCCTCCGCAGGCGCCGGGCTCCAATCTGCCGGACCGGCAGCCAATGCTGGTGCGCTGGGGGCTGATCCCGACCTGGGTGAAGGATACACGCGAGTTTCCGCTGCTGTTCAACGCGCGCTCCGAAGGGGCTGCCGAAAAGGCGTCGTTCAAGGCCGCCATGCGCCATCGCCGCGCTTTGGTGCCGGCGTCCGGCTTTTATGAATGGCGGCAAACCGGTGGCAAGAAGGGGCAGCCTTACTGGATACGCCCCAGGCATGGCGGGTTGGTTGCCTTCGCCGGGCTGATCGAGACCTATGCCGAGCCGGGCGGTTCGGAAATGGACACCGGCGCCATCCTCACCACGCGGGCCAACGCCGGCACCGCCCATATCCACGACCGCATGCCGGTGGTGATCGAGGAACGCGATTTCGCCCGCTGGTTGGATTGCCGCACGCAGGAGCCGCGCGACGTGCTCGACCTCCTCAAGCCCGCCGAGCCC
>NZ_RZPB01000516.1:0-4416 GCF_003998535.1 Mesorhizobium sp. M7A.F.Ca.AU.002.02.1.1
GTCCTTCATCGTCCTGGCGATGAGGTCTCCGGTCGCGGCGATCACGGTTTCGGCGCCGCGATGCGCACCGCCGAGCGGCTCGGGGATGATGGCGTCGATGATCTTCAGTTCCAGAAGATCCTGCGCGGTGATCTTCATGTTGGTCGCCGCGTCCTTCGATCGTGTCGTGTCGCGCCACAGGATCGAGGCGGCACCTTCCGGCGAAATCACCGAATAGATGGCGTGTTCGAGCATGTAGACGCGGTTGGCGGTGGCGATGGCAATGGCGCCGCCCGAACCGCCTTCGCCGATGACCACCGAGATCGACGGTACTTTCAGGCCGAGACAGGTCGAGGTTGAACGGGCGATAGCCTCCGCCTGGCCGCGCTCCTCGGCGTTGACTCCGGGATAGGCGCCGGCCGTGTCGACCAGCGTCAGGAGCGGGATCTTGAAGCGGTCGGCCAGTTCCATCAGCCGTACCGCCTTGCGGTAGCCCTCCGGCCGAACCGAGCCGAAATTGTGCTTCAGGCGGCTGGCTGTGTCGGAACCTTTTTCCTGGCCGATGATGGCAATGGGTTCGCCGCGGAAACGGGCGAAACCGCCGACGATCGCCTGGTCCTCACCGAAATTGCGGTCGCCGGCCAGCGGCGTGAAATCGGTGAACAGGCCCTTGATGTAGTCGACGCAATGCGGCCTGTCGGGATGGCGCGCCACCTGCACCTTCTGCCAAGGCGTCAGCGCCTTGTAGGCATCGCGCAATGCGTCGCGGGAGCGCTTCTCGAGACGGTTGATCTCGTCGCCGACATCGACCGCCTCGCCATTCTCGGCAAGCTTCTTCAGCTCGAGGATCTTGCCCTCGAGGTCCTGCACCGGCTTTTCGAAATCGAGGTAATTATACATGCGTGAGCGGACCGATACGTCGGAAGGCAGTGGCTGACGGAACCCTTGAATCCAAGGCTCCGGGCGGTGAAATGTCGTCCTCACATAGCGATATGAGGCCTAGTCGGCAAGCGGATGATGATCGTTGACCAGCCGCACCAGCCGCTCTTCCAGCACATGGGTGTAAATCTGTGTCGTCGATATGTCGGCATGGCCAAGCAATTGCTGCACGGCCCGCAGATCGGCGCCGTTCTGCAGGAGATGGCTGGCGAAAGCATGGCGCAGCACGTGCGGCGAGATCTTCGCCGAGGCAATGCCGGCCCTTGCCGCCAGCCCTTTCAGGTCACGCGCGAAGACCTGGCGCGAGAGATAGCCGCTGTCCGAGGCGGCCGGAAACAGGAACGGACTGTCGGCCAAGGCTGGCACCTTGGCGCGGGCGGCAAGCCAGGTCTTCATCGCCGCGCGTGCCTTGGCGGAGAGCGGCACCATGCGCTCCTTGTCGCCCTTGCCGCGCACCATGAAGAAGCGGTCGTCGCGTTGCGCCACCGTCACCGGCAAGCCGACCAGCTCGGAAACGCGCAGGCCGGTGGCGTAAAGCACCTCGACCAGCGCATGCAGGCGCAGTGATGCCAGGCTGTCCCCATCGCCCGACGAGACATCGCCGGCTTCAATTGCTGCACGGTCGATCAGCCGGCCGGTGTCGGCCTCGCTCATCGTCTTGGGCAGCGGGCGGCCCTTTTTCGGGCTGTCCAGCGTGCCGGTCGGGTCATCGCCGCGCAGGCCTTCGGCGTAGAGGAATTTGAAGAACTGGCGGATCGCCGACAGTTTGCGCGCCTGCGACGTGGCGGCAAAGCCGCGGGCGGCAATGTCGTCGAGATAGGCGCGGATATCGGCGGCGGCGGCACCGGCCAGCCCGCCATCGATCGCGCCGGAAGCGTCCTCGAGGTCGCGGCGGTAGGAGGAAAGCGTGTTTTCTGCCGCGCCCCGCTCGGCGCTCATCATTTCCAGAAAGGCTTCGATGCGGGCGGCGCTGTTCATTCAGCCTGTCTTGTCATTCAGCTTTTCTTGGGATTGAGCTTTTCCGGAGGGATGCGCACGCTCATTTCCCCCTTCTTTGGCTCGACGAACATCACCAGTGCGAACATCGTACCATAGGCAATGCCAGCCAGAATCGCCGTTACCACGACAAAGCGAAACAGTGTCGGCATCAATTTTCGCCCGTCTTCTTGTTCTGCGTTTCCAAACCCTGTCCCCTTATGGGACGCCAATCCGGCCAATTCAAGGAAGAAGCTGGGGCCTGTTAGCAACTTCTGATGCAGACCCTGCCAGTCCATATCGGGTTCAAGGCACTTGCCACGCTTGACGCAAACGGGCTTTTCATGTCGATACGCCGGCAAAGAGGGCCTTCGAAACATCCGATGAACGCGCTGCCAGCAAATCCTCCAGACGAGAACCACGCCGCGTTGCTCGGCAGGCTGGGCAGCCGTTCCGTCGTCTTCGTCGGACTGATGGGCGCCGGCAAGACGGCGATCGGCCGCAAGGTGGCGACGATGCTGGCGCTGCCCTTCATAGACAGCGACCAGGAGATCGAAAGCGTCTCGCGCATGACCGTTCCGGAACTGTTCGAGCGCTACGGCGAGACCGAATTCAGGGCGCTGGAGCAGCGCGTCATCCTGCGCGTACTGGAAAACGGGCCGCAGGTGCTGTCGACCGGCGGCGGCGCCTTCATGAATGCGCAGACGCGCGAGGCGATTGCAGCGCAGGGCGTCTCGGTGTGGCTGAAGGCCGAACTCGACCTTCTGATGGATCGCGTCGCCAAGAAACAGAACCGGCCGCTCCTGAAAAGCGCCGACCCGCGCGCCGTGCTGGAGCGGCTGATGGGCGAGCGCTATCCGGTCTACGCGACATCGGACGTCACAGTGCCGACCCGCGACGACCGCAAGGAAGTCATCGCGACCGAGGTGGTGGACGCGCTGTGCCGGCATTTCGGCATTGATCAGGCGGCTGCGACGGGCGAGGTGGAACAGTGAGCATCGAGGCACCCGTTGTCGTCGAAGTCGGCCTTGGCGACCGGACCTACGACATTCTGATCGGCTCGGGGTTGTTGGCCCGCGCGGGTGCCGAGATTGCGCGCCGGCTGCCGGGCACACGCGCCGCGGTCGTCACCGACGCCAATGTCGCGGCAGCGCATCTCGGTGCGCTGAAGGCAGGCCTCGAAACGGGTGGCATCCAGACCGCCATCATCACACTGCCGGCCGGCGAGAAGACCAAGAGTTTTGCCCATCTCGAAGAGGTGGTCGACGGTGTGCTGGCTGCGAAACTGGAGCGCGGCGACATCGTCATCGCCTTCGGCGGCGGTGTTATCGGCGACCTTGCCGGCTTTGCCGCCGGCATCGTGCGGCGCGGCATGAATTTCGTGCAGATTCCGACCTCGCTGCTGGCGCAGGTCGATTCCTCGGTCGGCGGCAAGACCGGCATCAACAGCCCACGCGGCAAGAACCTTGTCGGCGTCTTCCATCAGCCGAAACTGGTGTTGGCCGACACAGGGGTGCTCGACACGCTGCCGATCCGGGAATTCCGCGCCGGCTATGCCGAGCTCGCCAAATACGGGCTCATCGACCGGCCGGAATTTTTCGCCTGGCTGGAAAAGAATTGGGTCCAGGTTTTTGCCGGCGGGCCGGAGAGGGCGCAGGCGATTGCCGAAGCCTGCCGCGCCAAGGCCGACGTGGTTGCGCGTGACGAGTTCGAGACCGGCGACCGCGCGCTGCTCAATCTCGGCCACACATTCGGCCACGCGCTGGAAGCCGCCACCCAATATGACGGAAGCCGCCTCGTCCATGGCGAAGGGGTCGCCATCGGCATGGCGCTGGCCTACCGGTTCTCGTCGCGGCTCAATCTGGCCAGCCCCGACGATGCCGCGCGCGTCGAGGCGCATCTGCGCGCCGTCGGCCTGCCCTGGCGAATAGCCGACATCCCGGGCGATCTGCCTGACGCCGAGGCGCTGCTTGCCTTTATCACCCAGGACAAGAAGGTGTCGCGCGGCGCGCTGACCTTCATCCTGACGCGCGGCGTCGGCCAGGCTTTCATTGCCAAGGATGTTCCGGCATCGGAAGTGCTGTCGTTTCTGAGGGAGAACCACCCAAAGGAAAGCGACCGGAGATGAACGAGCCCGGCTGGATCGTTGTCGCCGTCCTTGCCATCCTCATCGTGCTGCTCGTTGCCGTGCGCACGCGCCTGCTTGCCATATTCGGGTACGAGCTTTCACGCATCGAGCCGCAGCGCTCCAGCCAGGACGAATTGCGCGGCGCGGTCGACGATTTCCGCCGCGACGGCCAGGTGGTGCGCGAGGATCGCGACCGCGTCGGCGGCCTGTTCGATCTCGCCGAGCTCGAAGTCTCCGACATCATGGTCCACCGCACCAACATGCGCTCGGTCAATGCCGACAATGCGCCGGAAGCGGTGGTGCGCGAGATTTTGCAAAGCCCGCACACCCGCATGCCGCTGTGGAAAGGCTCGCTCGACAACATCGTCGGCGTGCTGCATGCAAAGGATCTGCTG
>NZ_RZPB01000517.1:0-4409 GCF_003998535.1 Mesorhizobium sp. M7A.F.Ca.AU.002.02.1.1
AACCCAGGCAGGTCCAAAATGCCGGCAGCGTCACGCACGGCCAGGCATTCTTCGCGCACACGATGCTGCCATGGCCCGTCGCGGCGAAAGGTCAGCGTGGCTTCCTCGGAGATGTCATCGCCGTCCTGCGCGTACCAGGTGGCACGCTCCCAGCCATTATAGGCGTCGAAGCGGCCTCCGAGCGCCTTGATGCGATCGTGGATCGGCGACAGCTTGCGGTCGCGGCCCTCCGGCCAGGCATGGCGCGGGAACTGGATGGCGTATTCGTTGCCGTAGATCTCCATGCCCTTGGCGACGCAATAGTCCGGCGCCGCGGCATAGGAAGTGAAGCGGCGCGGGTCGCACGACCACATGTCCCATTCGGTCCGGCCCTCGGTCACCCATTCGGCCAGCACCTTGCCGGCGCCGCCACCCTGGGCAATGCCGAAGGTGAAGACGCAGGCCTCGAAGGCATTGGGAACGCCGGGCATCGGGCCGATCAGCGGATTGCCGTCCGGCGTATAGGGGATCGGCCCGTTGATCACCTTGGACAGGCCGGCCGTGCCAAGGATCGGCACGCGGGCGACGGCGTCGGCCAGATAATGTTCCAGCCGGTCGAGATCATCGGGGAACAGCTGGAAGGAAAAGTCCTCCGGCATCGGGTCATTGTGGCTGGCCCAATGCGCGCGGCAATTGCGCTCATAGGGGCCGAGATTCATGCCGTTCTTCTCCTGGCGCAGATAGTAGGAGGTGTCGACGTCGCGCAGCAGCGGCAGCTTCTTGCCTTGTTCCTTCGACCATGCCGCGAGTTCGGGGATCTCCTCGAACAGAATGTACTGATGGCTCATCACCATCATCGGCACGTCGCGGCCGAACATCCGGCCGACTTCGGCGGCGCGGTAGCCGGCGGCATTGACGACGATCTCGCAGCGGATCTCACCCTGTGCCGTCTCGACCACCCAGTCGTCGTTCTCGCGGCGCACGCCTGTGACCGGGCAGAAGCGGATGATCTTCGCGCCCATGTCGCGCGCACCCTTGGCCAGCGCCTGGGTGAGTTGCGCCGGATCGATGTCGCCGTCGCTCGGGTCGTAGAGCGCGCCTTTCAGCTCATGCGTCTCGATGAAGGGATAGCGACGCTGGATCTCGTCGACACCGACAATGTCTATGTCCATACCCTGGTAGAGGCCCATGCCCTTGGCGCGCTGGAATTCCTGCATGCGCTCGAGCGAGTGGGCAAGGCGAAGCGAGCCGGTGACGTGATAGTTCATGGGGTAGTCGACCGCGTCGGCCAGCCCGCGATAAAGCTCGGTCGAATAGCGCTGCATGTTCATCAGCGACCAGGACGAGGAGAAGGTCGGCACGTTGCCGGCGGCATGCCAGGTCGAGCCGGAGGTCAGCTCGTTCTTCTCGAGCAGCACGCAGTCGGTCCAGCCCGCCTTGGCGAGATGATAGAGCGCGGAGGTGCCGACGGCGCCGCCTCCGATGATCACCACGCGCGCCGTGCTCGGCAAACCCGCCATGTTCTTCTCCAAACTTGAACTCAATAGACGGGTGGTGAAACCACCCAGATGACAATTGCCGGCTCGGCACCCGGATTGCGCCAGCGGTAGGGCTTGCCTTCGAAGCGAAAGGAGTCGCCCTCGCCAAGCCGATGCCAGACACCTCCGATCTCGATGTCGAACAGTCCGGACGCGACGTATCCGGCTTCCTCGGTCGGCCGCTGCGCCTCGGCCTTCAGTTCCGCGCCCGGCGCGAAGACCGAACGCACCATCTCGAAGCTACCGCCGAGATCGGGCGACAGAAGCTCCTCCACCAGGCCGGATTCGCTTGTGCCAAGCGTGCGGCGCCTGCCGGCGCGCACGACCACGCCGCGCTCGCTTTCGACAGGTACGTCATGGCTGAAGAACAGGCTGATCGGCACGCCGAACAGTTCGGCGAAGGCTCTGAGGTCACCGAGCGACGGCGTCGACAGGCCACGCTCGACCTGGCTGACCCAGCCGACCGAACGGCCTAGCTTCAGGCCGATCTCGGCGAGCGTCAGCCCGCGCGCCTTGCGCAGGGCCCTGATGTCGCCGGCCAGCACGCGTTCGTCAGGTCCCTGCAATGTTCTTGCGGTAGTCGAAGGCAAAACGCTCTCTTTATGAAAAATCACCGACAAATTTCATGAGAAATCAAGCTCATGAAAAAATCAAGCAGATTTTCACGGATGCACAAGATTTGCTTGCGCGATTTTGACGGTTCATGCAAAGGCTCCGCCGAGAGCGGCGAGTGGGGACGTCCGATCGAGACAAAGGGTAAGGGACGGCCCATGCTGGAAAATAACCCCCGAATCGAGGGCGACGCCGAGATTGTCGACGAGGCGATCCTGTCGCGCCGTTCGGTGCGCGCATTCCTGCCCGACATGGTCGAAGACGACACCATCCGCGCCATTCTGGCGGTTGCGGCGCGCGCCCCATCCGGCACCAACATGCAGCCATGGAAGGTCTATGTCACCAAGGGCGAGAGCAAGCAGCGCATATCGGACGCCATTCTCAATTCCGGCATTCGCGCCGAAAAAGCCGATTGGGACGAGTACCGGTATTATCCCACGCAGTTCTTCGAGCCGTATCTGACGCGACGCCGCGCCAACGGTTTCGGCCTCTATGGCGCGCTCGGCATCGGTCGCCGCGAGGTCGACAAGATGCGCGCCCAGCACGACCGCAACTTCGTCTTCTTCGACGCGCCGGTCGGCATGATCTTCACCATCGATCGCCGCCTCAACCAGGGTTCATGGATCGATTACGGCATGTTCCTGCAGAACATCATGGTCGCAGCTAGAGGCAGGGGTCTGCACACCTGTCCGCAGGCGGCGTTCGCGCCCTATCACCGGCAGATCAGGCCGGTGCTCGACATTCCGGACGAGGAGATCGTCGTCTGCGGCATGGCGCTTGGTTATGAAGATACGTCAAAACCTGAAAACGCCTTCCGCACCGACCGCGTGCCGCTGCAAGAGTGGGTGACGTTCAGCGAATAAGCCAGCCGGCCTCATTCCGTGTTCATCTGTGCGCCGTGGCCGCTGACATGGGCGCCGTCCTGGGGTGTCAGCTTGAGATAGGCGAGCAGCGCGCAGAGCGTGATGATGCCCTCGATCACGAACAGGATGCGGAAATCGTCGGCGACGGCGGGGCCGCCGCCCGCCAGAAACGACAATGCCGCGGCGGCCAGGCCGACGCTGATCGCCACCGCCAGCTGCCATAATATGTAATAGAGCGCGCTGAAACGGGCGAGCTGCTCGGGCGCGATGTCGGAATAGGCGAGGTTGCCGGTCGAGGCCCATTGCGCGGAGCGGAAGACGCCGAAGACGAAGATGTAAGTGAGCACGATCCACACCGGCGTCGTCGCCTGCATCAGCGCGAAGCCGGCAACCAGGGCGGCGACGATGGGCGTGTTGTAGACCAGCACGCGGCGAAAGCCGAAACGGTTGAGGACACGCGGCATGAAGAACCGCATGGCCACCGAGCCGACCGCGGCTACGAAGGTCAGCGATCCCGCCTGCACCGCGCTCATGCCGAAGCCGAGCTGGAACATCAGCGGCAGCAGGAAGACGACCGAGCTAAGGCCGATCGTGTCCAGCCCGCCGCCGGTGAGGAACGAAATGCGGAAGGTACGGATGCGCAACAGCTTGAGATCGAGCAGCGGATTGCGCACGCGCAGGCAGTAGAACGAGGCGATGGTCAGGATGACGAGCGCCAGCGCCAGTTCGCCGGCGATGATGCCGCCCGCGGCGTCCTTGGCGGCAAGCGAATCCATGCCGAAGACCAGCAGGACCATGCCGCTGCCGACCAGCAGGAAGCCCGGAAAATCGAACGGCGTGCGCACGGGCTTGGTCATCGTCGGAAACAGCGAGGCGGCAAGAATTGCCGCCGCCAGCGCGAACGGCACGTTGATGAAGAAGATCCAGCGCCAGGAAATGTAGGTGGTCAGCGCACCGCCGACGAGCGGACCGACCAACGGTCCGGACTGGCCGGCCAGCGAGATGTACATGTTGATCTTGAGCGTTCGGCTGCGCGGAAAAGTCGACAGGATGACGACCTGGCCTAGTGTGCCCATCAAGGCGCCGCCGAAGCCTTGCAACGCACGCGCACCAACCAGCGTCCAGATGTTGTCGGACAGCCCGCAAAGCGCCGACGAGGCGGCGAACACCAGCAAGGCAAAGCAGTAGACGTTGCGCAGGCCGAAGCGGTCGGCGGCCCAGCCGCCAAGCGGCATCGAGATGATCAGGCTGGCGACATAGACGGTGATCAGCAGGCCGAGCTGGCTGGGCGGACGGCCGAGGCTTTCGCTGATGCCCGGCAGCGCGGTCACCACGACATTCTGGTCGAGGCTGGTCATGAACACGCCGCAGGCGACCGTCAGCGGCAGCAGGAGCAAGGCTCTGGCCGGCACATCGG
>NZ_RZPB01000518.1:0-4388 GCF_003998535.1 Mesorhizobium sp. M7A.F.Ca.AU.002.02.1.1
CTTCCGCAGCAGGGATTTCGTGCGAAACGAGACCGAGCTCGTCATCATCATCACGCCCTATCTGGTTAAGCCGGTGGCGCGCAACGACCTTGCCAAGCCGGACGACAATTTCAACGCCGCCAGCGATGGCGCCGGCATGTTCCTTGGCCGCGTCAATCGCGTCTACGGCACCATGCAGACCGACAAGCCCAATGGCCGCTACCACGGCGTTGTCGGCTTCATCTACAAGTAAGCGGGGAAGCGGACATGTCTCAGTCAGCATTGAAGGCAAGCACCATCGCCGCAACGACCCGTCTCGGCCGTTCACGGGTCTGCCGGCGAGCCGTTCCTGTCCTGGCGGTTGCGGTGGCGGCGCTGCTCGCCGGCTGCGCCCAGCGCGACAGCATCACGGTCGGCGCCATTCCGGACGATTACCGCACCAACCATCCGATCGTCATCGCCGAGAAGAATCAGAAGATCGACCTGCCTGTCGGCGCCGGTGACCGCGGCATGACCGGCTCCCAGCGCGATACGCTTCTTGGCTTCCTGGATGGCTATGACAGAAGTGCCGCCCCGACGCTGACGATCCAGGTCCCGAGCGGATCGGCCAACGAGGTCGCCGCGACCACGGCGGCCCGCGATTTCGCCCGGCTGGCGGTTGCCAGCGGCATCAAGCGCAATCGGATTGTCGTGACCTCCTATCAGTCCGCCTCCGCCGAAGCCTCTGCCCCGATTCGCGTTGCTTATATCTCGGTGAAAGCCCAGACCGATAAGTGCGGCCGCTGGCCCGAAGATCTTATGGAGACATCGGAGAACAAGCACTATGCCGACTTCGGCTGCTCCTATCAGAACAATCTTGCCGCCCAGATGGCCAATCCCGCCGACCTGCTCGGCCCGCGTAAATCTGCCAATATTGATCCGGCAAATCGTAGCCAAGCCATCGATGTTTACCAAAAGAGAGGCATTTCGGAAGAGTTCCTCGGCAATTCGGAAGTGACGTACTGAGCCGCAAATCTCGGATAGAACAGGCCACGGGAGAGAGCATGACGATGAGCAACCTTGCCTACGACGCCCCGGTGGACGGCAGCGATACCTCGCAGCAGGACATCGCCGCGATGCAGGCGTTGCGGCCGATCCCGCGCATCTCGATCCAGGCATTCTGCGAGACCGAGGGTGTTGCCAACCCGGTCGAGCGCGCCGGCGAGGACCGTCGCATGACGAAGGCGCATCTCAAGGTCCACATGGGCGGTGTTCCCACTGCCATCGAATTCTACCAATCGGCGCCGACGCCCAATCTGATCCTGCTGGAATCGCGCAGCGAGCCCAAGCAATTGCTGGAACAACTCGCCCAGCTTTCGGAATATTGCGATCCGACGTCGAAGGTGGTGGTGATCGGCCACTACAATGATGTCGGCCTCTACCGGGAACTCATCCGCAACGGCATTTCCGAATATGTGATCGCTCCGGTCTCGATGGCCGACATCGTCAGCGTGGTGTCGTCGATTTTCATCGATCCGGAAGCCGAGCCGCTCGGCCGCTCGATCGCCTTCGTCGGCGCCAAGGGCGGTGTCGGCTCCTCGACGATCGCCCACAATGTGGCTTGGGCGATGTCCTCCCTGTTCAAATCCGAAGTGGTCGTCGCCGATCTCGATCTGGCTTTCGGCACCGCCAACATCAATTTCGACCAGGATCCGGCGCAAGGCATCGCCGAGGCGGTGTTTTCACCGGAACGCATCGATGAAGTCTATCTCGACCGGCTGCTGACCCAGTGCGCCGAGCATCTGTCGCTGCTGGCGGCGCCTTCGACGCTCGAACGGGTCTATGATTTCGATCCAGAGGCCTTCGTTCAGCTCATCGACACCGCCCAGCGCAGCGTGCCGCTTCTGGTGCTCGACGTCCCCCATGCCTGGACGGGCTGGACCAAGAACACCTTGGTCAAGGCCGACGAGATCGTCATCACCGCGACACCGGAACTTGCCAATCTGCGCAACACCAAGAACCTCATCGATATGCTCAAGCGGCTTCGTCCCAATGATCCGCCGCCCAAGCTGATCATCAACCAGGCCGGCGTCCCGAAACGCCCGGAGATTTCGCCGGCCGATTTCGCCGAGCCGCTCGGTCTGTCGCCAATGTCGGTCATTGCTTTTGATCCCTTGCTGTTCGGCAATGCCGCCAACAACGGACGCATGCTTGGCGAAATGGATGCCAAGAACCCGATCGTCGCAATGATCAACGAAATGGCGCATGTGCTGACCGGGCGCAGCGAAATCAAGATCAGGAAGAAGGCCGGGCTCGGCAGCCTGCTCGGCAAGCTCTCGCGCAACAAGAAGTGACGCTTCAGCAGTGGAATCGGTAGTCGATCATGTTTGGTAAAAGAGGCAGCGACGACGGCAACCGGTTCACGCCGGAATTTCGCCAGCCAGCACCGGCGCCTGTTGCGCCACCGGCTGCAGGTTCCGTGGACACGGCGGTTCTGACACGGCCCGCGGCGCCAAGCGCGCCTGTCGCGCCGCCGGCGCGCCGTGCGGTCGAGGCACCGCCATTGGCGCCTGAGCCGAAGCGGGCACAGCGCGAAAAAAGCGAAACCTATTACGATACCAAGAGCCAGGTCTTCTCCGCACTCATCGACACCATAGATCTGTCGCAGCTTTCCAAGCTTGATCCTGAAAGTGCGCGCGAGGAAATCCGCGATATCGTCAACGACATCATCGCGATCAAGAACTTCGCAATGACGATCGCCGAGCAGGAAGAGCTGCTCGAGGACATCTGCAACGACGTGCTCGGCTATGGGCCGCTCGAGCCGCTGCTCGCCCGCGACGACATCGCCGACATCATGGTCAACGGCTCCAGGAACGTCTACATCGAGGTCAACGGCAAGGTCGAACAGACCGGCATCCGCTTTCGGGACAACCAGCAGCTCCTCAACATCTGCCAGCGCATCGTCAGCCAGGTTGGCCGCCGCGTCGACGAATCCAGCCCGATCTGCGACGCGCGCCTCCCCGATGGCTCGCGCGTCAACGTCATCGCGCCGCCGCTCTCCATCGACGGCGCCACGCTCACCATCCGCAAATTCAAGAAGGACAAGCTGACGCTCGACCAACTGGTCAAGTTCGGCGCCATCTCGCCGCAGGGCGCCGAAGTTCTCAAGATCATCAGCCGTGTTCGCTGCAACATCGTGATCTCGGGCGGTACCGGTTCGGGCAAGACCACGCTGCTCAATTGCCTGACCAACTATATCGACCGCGAGGAGCGCGTCATCACCTGCGAAGACTCGGCCGAGCTGCAATTGCAGCAGCCGCATGTGGTGCGCCTCGAAACCCGCCCGCCCAATCTGGAGGGTGAGGGTGAGGTGACGATGCGCGACCTGGTCAAGAACTGCCTGCGCATGCGGCCCGAGCGCATCATCGTCGGCGAAGTGCGCGGACCCGAAGTGTTCGATCTTCTGCAGGCGATGAACACCGGCCATGACGGCTCGATGGGAACGATCCACTCGAACAGCCCGCGCGAATGCCTGAACCGCATTGAATCCATGATTGCCATGGGTGGTTATTCGCTGCCGCAGAAGACAGTGCGCGAAATCGTCGTCGGCTCCATCGACGTGATCATCCAGGCAGCGCGCCTGCGCGACGGATCGCGCCGCATCACCCACATCACCGAGGTGATCGGGATGGAAGGCGACGTTATCATCACGCAGGATATCGTCCTCTACAACATCAAGGGTGAGGACGCCAACGGCCGGCTGTTGGGTGAGCACGTATCGACCGGCATCGGCCGTCCGCATTTCTGGGAGCGTGCACGCTATTACGGCGAGGAGCAGCGTCTCGCCATTGCGCTCGAGGCGATGGAGAAACGCGCTGACTGACGTCTGCTGGGGTGTAAGGGTTCGGGCCAATGTTTGGAATTGACGGCACAGTACTGGCGTTTGTCGTGCTCGCCGGCTTCAGCGCCGGCGCCGTCGCTTATGCATTTCTGTTCACCCGGATCAGCAACGAGAAACAGGTCGGCAAGCGGCTCGAAACAATCAGGACCGCCGAGACGGATCGCTCCGTCGTCAAGGCCTCGCGCGACCGCGTGGCGGAAGCCGCCAAGCGGCGCAAATCGGTTCAGGATTCTCTCAACGAACTCGACGCCAAGCAGAAAACCAAGGACAGCCGCGTCAAGAAGCCGCCGCTGAAAGCCCAGCTTCGTCAGGCCGGCCTCAAGACCACCATCGAGCGTTTCTATATATATTCCGCAATATGCGGCATCGTTTTGACGATGGCCGCTTTCGTGGCCGGAGCCCCGCTGATCGCCTTGCCGGGCGTGCTGCTGGCCGGGGGGCTGGGCCTGCCGCGCTGGTTCGTCACGTTTCGCCGCGCCCGCCGGGTCAAGGCATTCCTCAACGAATTTCCAAACGCGCTCGACATCAT
>NZ_RZPB01000519.1:0-4377 GCF_003998535.1 Mesorhizobium sp. M7A.F.Ca.AU.002.02.1.1
GGCCTGCCCTATGGCCGACAACGCATGCTGGAGATCGCCCGCGCCTTGGTCGCCAATCCGCGCGTCCTGCTGCTCGACGAGCCCGCCGCCGGATTGAACCACCACGAGACGGCGGAACTGACGGCAAAACTCACCGCGTTGCGTTCGCCCGACCGGATCATGATCGTCGTCGAGCACGACATGGATCTCGTCATGACACTCTGCGACAGCATCATCGTCATGCATCATGGGAAACTGCTCTTCCGGGGCACGCCCGCCGAAGTGCAGGCAAGCACCGACGTCCAACTCGCCTATCTGGGAACCGCCAATGACATCGACGACATCCGGGCCGCTGCTCAGAATCGCCGGGCTCAGCTCGGGATACGGGCGCGTCGGCGTTCTTGAGGGCATCAGCATTGACGTCGATCCGCACGAGATCGTCGTCATCCTGGGTCCGAACGGCGCCGGCAAGACGACGCTGCTCAATTCCGTTTCCGGCGTGGCGCGGCCCACCGCAGGCAGCATCGCGTTCGAGGGCCGCGACATCACCGGGATGCGCCCCGAACAGGTCGTGCGTCTCGGCATCACCCACTGCCCGGAAGGCCGCCAGATCTTCCAGCGCCTGACGGTGGAGGAAAACTTGGTCGCGGCCCATATCGGTCGCGGCGGGAAGAGTTTCGAGGCATTGCGCGCCGAGGTGTTCGAGCTGTTTCCTGTGCTCAAGGAACGGCGCAACGGCATGGCAAGCCGCATGTCCGGCGGCCAGCAGCAGATGCTGGCGATCGGGCGCGCGCTTATGGCCGAGCCGAAGCTTCTGATGCTCGACGAGCCGTCTCTCGGCCTTGCCCCGAAGATCGTCCACCAGATCTTCCGCATCATCCTCGACCTGTCGCGCCACGGCATTTCGATCCTGCTCGTCGAGCAGAACGTTCAGCTGGCGCTTGAATGCGGCGACTACGCCTACCTGCTCAACACCGGCAAGGTGAAGCTGCATGGCCCGGCGCAGGAAATGGCCGCGCATTCGGCCCTGAGGGAACACTATCTCGGCGGCGCCAGCGAGGACGTCCTTCATGTTTGAGGTCGACTGGAAGACGCCGCATCTGTGGCGCAAGACCGCGAACAGGCGCCCGGCCGCACCGGCACCGCAAGGCGACCTGAAGACGGACGTGCTGGTGGTCGGCGGCGGCTTCACCGGCATGGCCGCGGCACTCGGCGCGCGCGACAGCGGCGTCAATGTCATCCTGCTTGAGAGCAACGAGATCGGATCGGCAGCGTCGGGCCGCAACAACGGCCTTGTCATCTCCCACCATTCCAAGGCCTCGCCGGCGGAGTTCGAGGCGGTCTACGGCAAGACGATCGGTGAGCGCTACAATCGCATGGTTGCGGATGCGGCCGGCGTAGCCTTCGGCCTGATGCAGCGCTTCAACATAGACGCCCACCAGGTTCAGGAAGGCTGGATCCAGCCCGCTCACACCGACACCACGCTTGCCCGCGCGCACCAGTTCTACGAAGAGTGGAAAGCCTTCGGCGCCAATGTCTCCTGGCTTGACCGGGCCGAAGCCAGCGCGCGCATCGGCAGCCCCTATCTCGGCGGCTGGATGGTGCACAATTCCGGCCACATCAATCCGTTCGCCATGACCATTGGCCTTGCCGGCGCCCTTGAGCGCGAAGGCGTGACCATCTTCGAGAACGCCGCGGCGTCTCGCATCGAGAAGGTGGAAGGCGGCTGGCGCGTCTTCACCGCAACGGGAAGCGTCACGGCGCCAGAAGTGGTGCTTGCCACGAATGCGCTTACCGGCGACCTCTGGGCTGGGCTGAAGAAGACACTGATGCCGTTCAAGGTCTTCCAGGCCGCGACAAACCCGCTGCCGGAAGGCCTGCGCACCCAGATCCTTGTCGGCAACCCCGCGGTGTCCGACATGCGCAACGACATCCGCTATTTCCACTACGACGTCGACGGCCGGCTGGTGAGCGGCGGCACGCATACATTGTGGTTTGACGAGGCCGACCGCGGTCGCGCCAAGGTCTCGAGCATGCTGGGCAAGGCTTTTCGCGCATTCGGCGGCGAACCGCCGATCGTGGAATACTGGCATGGCACCTTTGCCGTGGTGCCTGATCGCAGACCTCGCCTCTATCGCCTGGCACCCGGCCTCGTGTTTGGCGGCGTCTATTCCGGCCGCGGCGTGGCATTGGCAATGTCTCTTGGCCAGGAAATCGGCCGCTGGGCGGCAGGCCGGCGCCGGGACGAGCAGATGCCTTTGCCGGTCACCAACATGAAACCGGTTCCGTTCCATCCGGTCGCCGTGCAGGTCGCGAACCGCATGCATCTCTGGAACCGCTTCAAGGATCGAAGCTCTTGATGACATTATAGGCCGACGATGCTGATTTTGTGCCGGCGGCTAGCTGGCCGAGGCAGAAGTCTCAATCAGACAGCCCATGCTCGGTCACGACTGGGCCGAAAGCGGACTGGTAGCTTCAGGCATCAGCGGAAGCCGAAGCGGACCTTCAGCGTGGCTGGGACTTAGGGCCTCCGACTGATCCAAAAGGAGGTTCTGTCACGGTCTCAGGCGTTCCCCCTTCGGATCGTACCACGGCTTGAGCTGCGCAATGGCCTTGTATCGCTTCCAGGCGATTTCGATCTCCAGAGGGGCGGCTGCCAGCCAGGCATCGTCGACACCGCCCTCGCATTCGACATAGCCCATGCCGAGCGAGGCGCCGATGCGGTGGCCGTAGGCGCCGGAGGTGACCGAACCGACGATCTTGCCGCCGCGCCAGATCGGTTCGTGATGATAGAGGAGAGGCGCATCTTCGGCCTGCAGCCGCAACTGCACCAAGCGGCGGCGCGGCTTGCCCGCCTCCTTCTGCAGCAACAGCGCATCACGGCCGATGAAGCCGCCTGGCTTGTCGAACGCCACGGCAAAGCCAAGCCCTGCCTGCAGCGGGCTGTCTTCCTCGCCGATGTCGTGACCCCAGTGGCGGTAACCTTTCTCCATGCGCAGCGAATTGATGGCGAAGTAGCCGCCTTGGCGCAGGCCGAAATCGGCGCCCGCCTCGGCCAGCTTGTCGAAGACATGGGCGGCGAACTCGGCGGGCATGTAGAGCTCCCAGCCAAGCTCGCCGACGAAGGTCAGCCGGCTGGCGCGCACCCGCGCATAGCCAAGGTCGATCTCGCGGCTGGTGCCGAAGGGAAACGCCGCCTCCGAGAAGTCATCGGGCGAGACGGCGCGCAGGAGATCGCGCGATTTCGGCCCCATCAGCGCCAGCATGGGCAGGCCGGAGGTGACATCCTGCACGAAGACATGCGCGTCCGCCGGGATATGGCGCTTGAGCCAGGCCAGGTCGCGCCGCTGCGACACGGCGATGGTCACGACCATGTAGGCGGTTTCGGAGATGCGGGTGACCGTGACATCGGCTTCGATGCCGCCTAGCTCGTTCAGCCATTGCGTGTAGACGACGCGGCCGGCGGGTACGTCGACATTGTTGGCACAGATGCGGTTGAGCACCGCGCAGGCGTCACGCCCCTCGATCCAGTATTTCACGAAGCAGGAATGGTCGAACAGCGTAACGTTGTCAGCCGTGTTGCGGCTTTCCTCGCCGCAGGCGCCGAACCAGTTCTGGCGGCCGTAGGAATAGTCGATCTCGGCCTTCATGCCGGGCAAAGCGAAGAAGCCAGGGCGTTCGTAGGCGGCGGCCTCGGTCATGCAGGCACCCGCCGCCATCAGGCGGTCGTGGAACGGGCTCTTGCGGATGTGGCGCGCCGTGGCGAACTGGCGGTATGGCCAGTGCATGTCGAACAAAAGGCCAAGCGTTTCGGTGGTGCGGTCGTAGAGATATTTCTTGTTCGACTGGAACGACATGGTGCGGCGCACGTCGACATCGGCGAGATCGACCGGTGGGCGCCCGTCGCGGATCCATTCCGACAGCGCCTTGCCGACGCCGCCCGAGGAGAGGATGCCGACGGAATTGAAGCCGGTGGCGCAGAACAGGCCGGAGACCTCAGCCGTCTCGCCCAGCAGATAGCGGTCATCCGGCGTAAAGCTTTCCGGTCCGTTGAAGAACAGTTTGATGCCGACATCCGCCAGCAGCGGCACCCGCCTGGTTGCCATTTCGAGGATCGGTTCGAAATGCTCGAAGTCCTCGGGCAGGCTGTCGAAGCAGAAATCGGGCGAGATGCCGTTATGGCCCCACGGCTTGGCCACCGGCTCGAAGCAGCCGAGCAGCAGCTTACCGGCGTCTTCCTTGTAGTAGGAGCACTCGTCGCCCAGGAAAAGCACCGGCAAATTGGCGGGCAGGCCGGGGATGGTCTCGGTGACGATGTAGAAATGCTCGGCGGCGTGCAGCGGCAGCGTCACGCCGATCTGTGCCGCGTGATCGCGCGACCACATGCCACCGCATATC
>NZ_RZPB01000051.1:0-15930 GCF_003998535.1 Mesorhizobium sp. M7A.F.Ca.AU.002.02.1.1
CTCCAAGGGTACGATCTACGTCTACTTCGCCAACAAGGAAGAGCTGTTCGAGGCGCTGATCGAGGAAGAGCGCGGCACCATCTTCAAGAACATGTATGACGTGCTGGACAATGCCGACAACCTGCGCGAGACGCTGGTGAAGTTCGGCAAGGTGCTGGCTCTCAAGATCACGTCGGCCAAGGTCGTCCAAGCGCAGCGCACGGTGATCGGGGCATCAGACCGGATCCCCGACATGGGCGCGCGTTTTTACGAGCGCGGTCCCAAGCGTGGCCACGACAAGGTCGCGGCCTTTCTCAATGCCGCCATCGAGCGCGACCTGCTGCGCATCGACGATGTCGATCTTGCCGCCTATCAGTTCACCGAACTGTGCCTGGCCGGTCTGTTCCGCCAGTGCATCTTCGCCTACCGCACCAAGGCCCCGACCCAGGACGAGATCGACCACATCGTCAGGTCAGGCGTCAGCATGTTCCTGAAGGCCTACGGCACCGAAAGGCTTGTGGCGGAAGAAGGCCATCAGACGATTGCTATCGAGGCCAAGCCCTAGCCAGACCATGCTCTAACTCTTTGTTTAGACGCAATTCTGGACGGAAAACCGCTTCACACTTTTCCTAGAATTGCTCTAAGGTGCGGATGCTTTAGCCGCCATTGGCGGCAAGCACGATGGCTGCCTGCAATTCCTGAAGGCCCTCGGCCTTTTCAGAAGAGGTGGCCAGCACGAACGGGAACGCCGCCGGCCGCTTCTTGATCTTTGCCAGCGTCTCCTCGATCAGCCTCGGCACGCCGGCAGTCTTGATCTTGTCGGTCTTGGTCAGCACGATCTGATAGGACACCGCCGCCTTGTCGAGCAGCGACAGCACTTCGTCGTCCTTGGCCTTGATGCCATGACGGGCGTCGATCAGCACATAGACGCGTTTCAGCGTGACCCGGCCCTTGAGGTAATCGAAGACCAGCTTGGTCCACTCGTCGACCTTCTCCTTGGGCGCGGTGGCGTAGCCGTAGCCGGGCATGTCGACCAGCGCCAAGGGTGGCAGGTCGGCGCCCTCGCCCGAAAATCCATCCGGCACGAAATAGTTGAGCTCCTGCGTGCGCCCCGGCGTGTTGGAAGTGCGCGCCAGCCCCTTCTGGTTGACCAGCGCATTGATCAGCGACGACTTGCCGACATTCGAGCGGCCGGCAAAGGCGATTTCCGGCGGCCCTTCCGGTGGCAGGAACTTCATCGCCGGCACGCCGCGGATGAAGATCCACCCTCGCGTAAACAGTTCGGTGCCGATTATGCTGCTGTTCAGAGCGTTCAAGCTGCTGCCTCCAGAAGAGAAATATTGACACCCCGGATAGCATCGAGGTTGCGGCTGACCTTGTCTACCGGCCAGTCCCACCACGCCACCGCCAGCAGCCGCCTGATTGTCCGGTCGTCGAAACGCATCTTTACCACCTTGGCCGCGTTGCCGGCGACGATCGCATAGGGCGGCACGTCGTGCGTCACCACCGATTTCGCAGCGACGATGGCGCCGTGGCCGATTTCCACCCCGGGCAGGATCACCGCCTCCATCCCGATCCAGACGTCGTTGCCGACGATGGTGTCGCCGCGCACCTCCTTCGACCAGGTCGCCGGGTTAAAACCCTTTTCCCAGCCATGGCCGAAAATATTGAACGGATAGGTCGAAAAGCCGGACATGGCGTGGTTGGCGCCGTTCATGATGAAGCGCGCGCCCTCGGCGATGGCGCAGAACCTGCCGATGATCAGCTTGTCGCCTATGAACGGATAGTGATGCAGGACGCATTTCTCGGCGAATTTGTCCGGCCCGTCGGGGTCGTCATAATAGGTGAAGTCGCCGATCTCGATGTTTGGCGCGTTCACCAGTCCCTTGAGGAAGCCGACGCGGGTATGCATCGGGATCGGGTGCTTGATGTCTGGGTTGGGTCCGTCCATGTCGAAATCCGTCAGAGAAATGGCCGCCAGGTGCATCCGAAACTCGAATGCGCCCGTTCAAAATAGCGTGGTCCGCCCTATAGCACCAATCGGGTGACGAGCGAGCTTTCCTTGACGGCCTTGCTCATTTGCTGCCGCGGCAAATCACGATCGGATCGGACAGCGCACTGTCGAAACCGCTGCCCTGATAGACGGTGACATTCGTGGCGCCGGGCGGCAGCATGAAGCTGCCTTCGACGATTTTCTGGTCGCCGGCCGGCATGTGGAGAGCCCAGCTATAGGTGCAAAACTGAGGCGGCGCCTGGGGTTCGACGTGGCTGCAGTTCAATTGCGCGCCACCCAGCATGGCGGCGCCGCCGCAACTGACGGCGCCCTTTGCGAGCGCAATGCCCGGCCATCCTGCAATGGCCGCCACGGTCGCGATCTTCAGCCAATTCATCGTCGTATCCTTGCCCGGCAACAGCCCGCTACCTGAGCCTTTGGGTGGGTCGCAGCCCATGCGTCATTTTTTCCAGGCGGGCTTAGTCCGTCTTGCGCACCGCGTCCAGCAAGATTATGTGCATGATGATAATAAGCATGCTCACTAACAGTCGCGCCGAAAAACTCCAGTACCTCCCATGCCATCGTCACCCAACATCAGCTTCGTGCTGCACGATGTCGCGCGCCTGCTTCGAAAGCGGTTCGAGCAGAGGTCGCGGGCATCGGGGCTGACCCGCGCCCAGTGGCAGGTGCTGGCCTATCTCAGCCTGCATGAAGGCATCCACCAGAACAAACTGGCGGACCTGATCGAGATCACGCCGATCACGCTCGCCCGGCTGCTCGACAAGATGGAAGCAAGCGGCTTCATCGAGCGCCGGCCCGATCCCGCTGACCGCCGGGCATGGCTGCTGTACCTGAAGCCGCAAGCCCATCCGCTGATCGAAATCATGCGCGGCAATGGGCGGAAGACGCGTGACGAGGCCTTTGTCGGCCTTTCCGCGGATGCGCAACTGCATCTGCTGCAAACCCTATCCCTCATCAAATCCAATCTGCTCGCGGCTTGCGCCCAGCCTGCCGCCGACCGGGAGAAAACACATGGCTGAATCAACCTCACCAAAGAAGCCTGTCGAAGAAGACGGATCCGCCGCCGACCGGGCGCGCGACCAGGTCATCCGGCTGGACAGCGAACGCGAGCAAAGGCGAGCCAGCACCGTCATCGACAATGACGAGCTCGAATCACCGGTCGCCCTGGAGCCGGCGGCGCTCGAGGCTCCGTCCAAGGAGCCACGCCAGGCCGGGGTTGCGGTGGCGCCTCCGGCGCCGGTCAAGCCCAAGCGCGGCCGGGCACGGCCGATCCTGTTTGCCCTGCTTCCGTTCGCGCTGGTCGTCGGCGGCTATTACTACGTCATCGGCGGCCAGGTCATGACGACCGACAATGCCTACATCCAGGCGCAGTCGCTCGGCGTTTCCACCGATGTCTCCGGCACTGTGTCCGAGATCGACGTGCACGAGAACGAGGCGGTGAAGAAGGACCAGGTGCTTTTCCGGTTGCGGTCGGCCTCTTTCGAAACCGCTCTTGCCGCCGCCCAGGCACAGCTCGGCACAGTGCGCAACCAGGTGCTGACCTTGCAGGCGAGCTACCAGCAGTCGCAGGCGCTGATCGAGCAGGCGCAGGCCGACATCCCCTATTACGAGGCCGCTTTCCAACGCCAGCAGGATCTGCTCAAGACCTCCACCTCCTCGAAGGCGACCTTCGACAGCGCCCAGCACGACCTCGTCGCCGCCCGCCAGAAAGTGTCCGTTGCCCAAGCGCAGGCACAGGCGACGCTTGCCCAGCTCGGCGGCGACGCCAGCCAGCCGGTGGAGAAGAACCCGTTCTATCTCCAGGCGCAGTCGGCGGTGGACGACGCCCAGCGCAACCTTGCCGATTCCATCGTCAAGGCGCCATTCGACGGCATCGTCACCAATGTCGACGCGCTTCAGGTCGGCAAGTACCTGCCGGCTTCGCAGCCGGCGTTCAGCCTGATTTCGGCGACCGATCTGTGGATCGCGGCGGAGCCTAAGGAAACCGAACTGACCTATGTGCGGCCGGGACAGACGGCGACGATCAGCGTCGACAGCTATCCCGGTGCCGTCTGGCACGGCAGGGTCGCCTCGATCAGCCCGGCGTCGTCGTCGAGCTTCTCGCTGCTTCCGGCGCAGAACACCACCGGCAACTGGGTCAAGGTCGTGCAACGCATTCCGATGCGCGTGACGGTGGACGATCTCCAGGGCAAGCCGCCGCTGCGCGGCGGGATGAGCGTCGTGGTCGGCATCGATACCGGCCATGCGCGCGGCCTGCCGGACTTCGTGACGGACCTCCTCGGTCGGTTCGGACAAAAGTCATGACCGGCGCGTCCGCGACAGGTGGCGTGGTCGCCAATCGCGGCGCCATCACCGCCTGCGTGATCCTGGCCGTGATCATGCAGGCGCTGGACACCACCATCGCCAATGTGGCGCTGCCCTATATCCAGGGCAGCGTTTCGGCCAGCGCCGACCAGATAAACTGGGTGCTGACGTCCTACATCGTCGCGGCAGCCGTCATGACGCCGCCTTCGGGCTATCTTGCCAATCGCTTCGGCCGCAAGCGCATCCTGCTGATCTCGATCACCGGCTTCGTCGTCGCGTCGGTGCTGTGCGGCTTCGCGCAGTCGCTGCCGCAGATCGTCGGCTTCCGCCTGCTGCAAGGCCTGTTCGGCGCAGCCCTGGTGCCGCTGGCGCAGAGCATCCTGCTCGACATCTACAGCGTCGAGGAGCGCGGCTCGGCGATGGCGCTGTTCGGCGTTTCGGTGATGGTCGGGCCGGTGCTCGGGCCGGTCATCGGCGGCTGGCTGACCGAGAATGTCAGCTGGCGCTGGGTGTTCTACATCAACGTACCGATCGGCGCGCTGGCTTTCGCCGGCGTCTCGATGTTCGTCCAGGAAACCAAGACGGACCTCAAGGCCAGGCTGGACTGGCTGGGCTTCGGCATGCTCAGCGTCACCATCGCGTCGCTGCAGATGTTCCTCGATCGCGGCGAGCAGCTCAACTGGTTCTCGTCGTCCGAGATCATCGTCGAGGCGCTGATCTGCGCGTCGGCCTTCTACATCTTCCTCGTCCACACCTTCACCGCCAAAAACACCTTCGTGAACCCGCGGCTGTTCCTCGACAGGAATTTCGCCGTCGGCATGATCTTCATCTTCATCATCGGCATCACCTATCTGGCCTCGCTGGCCCTGATGACGCCCTATCTGCAGACCCTGATGGGCTATCCGGTGGTGACGGCCGGCATCGTCATGGGGCCGCGCGGTCTCGGCACCATGGCTTGCATGTTCCTGGTCGGCAGGCTGATCGGCAAGGTGGACACGCGCTGGCTGCTTCTAACCGGCCTGCTGGTCACCGCCTGGGCGATGTACGACATGACCGGCTGGACCCCTGATGTCTCGCAATGGACGATCATCAGCACCGGCTTCATCCAGGGCGCGGGCCTGGGTTTCCTGTTCGTGCCGCTGACCACCATCACCTTCGCCACGCTGGCGCCGGAGCGGCGCGCGGAAGGCACCGGACTGTACAATCTGTCCCGAAACATCGGCTCCAGCGTCGGCATATCGGTGGTCACCGCGCTGTTGACGCAGAACGTGCAGGTCAACCACGCCAATATCGCCACCTATGTGACGCCCTACAACCAGGCGTTCAGCAATCCGGCGATCTTCCAGGCAATGGATCCCTACAGCGCCGCGGGCCGCGCCGCGCTCGACGGCGTGGTCACGCTGCAGGCCACGATCATCAGCTATATGAACGACTTCAAGCTGATGATGATCCTGTCGCTTGCCGCCATTCCGCTGGTTCTGTTGCTGCGCAAGCCGGCGACTCCGGCCAAGATCGACCACAGCGCCGTGATGGAGTGACGACGCTCGAAACTTATCCGGCTGCACAGGCAACAGCCAAAAAGAAACCGGGGTCCTGTGAGGGACAGGACCCCGGCCAATGCCGATACGACTTCCCAAGAAACATGGCACCTCGTCATGAGGCGGGGATGGCAGGCCCGAGAAAGCCCCAACGGACCTGTCTTGATCCCCTTTGCCGGAAGCCGTTCGTTACTTCGGCAACAGCACCTTGTTGACGACATGGATGACGCCGTTCGACTGGTTGACGTCGGCGATCGTCACTCGCGCCTCGCCGCCTGACTCATCCATGATGTAGAGCTTGCCCTTCTTGACTTCGGCGGTCAGCGTGTCACCGGAGACGGTCTTCATCTCGTATTTGCCGCCCATCGCCTTGGCCTTCTTCATCATCTCGGCGCCCGAAATCTTGCCGGCCACGACATGCGCGGTCAGCACCTTGGTGAGCTTGCCCTTGTTCTCCGGCTTCAGCAGCGTGTCGACGGTGCCCTTGGGCAGTTTCGCAAACGCCGCGTTGGTCGGGGCAAAGACTGTGAACGGGCCAGCGCCCTGCAGCGTGTCGACCAGGCCGGCGGCCTTGACCGCGGCGACCAGCGTCGTGTGGTCCTTCGAATTGACGGCGTTCTCGACGATGTTCTTGGTTGTGTACATCGGCGCGCCGCCGACATTCGGGTTCTTGGCATAGGCGGGCGCGGCAATCGCCACGCCGGCGACGAGTGCGGAAAGGGCGATGATCCTGAATGACGGCAAGCGCATGTGGTCTTCCTCCGTGTGAGGGCTGATCGGAATTGATAGCCTTTGGAAACGCACAGGCAGTCACGCCGCCGAGGGGGCGCAAGTTTCGCCGATCACGGGAACGTGATGCCGGAGCTGCTTAAACGAAAAGCCCCGCGCGAGGCGGGGCTTTGAAGGCTGGAGAAAGCGCTGCGCCTTCTATTCGGCCGGTGATGGTTTCTTTCGGAACAGCGCGACCAGATTGTCCCACAGCTCGATCTTGGCACCCTGGCGCTTCATGATGATGCCCTGCTGGAGGATCGACAGCGTGTTGTTCCAGGCCCAGTAGATGACCAGGCCGGCCGGGAAACCCGCCATCATGAAGGTGAAGATGACAGGCATCCAGGTGAAGATCGCAGCCTGCGTCGGATCCGGCGGCGTCGGGTTCATGCGCATCTGCAGGAACATGGTGACGCCCATGATCAGCGGCCAGACGCCGATCATCAGCATGTGCGGCAGGGTGACCGGGATCAGGCCGAACAGGTTGAACAGCGACGTCGGATCGGGCGCGGCCAGATCCTGGATCCAGCCGAAGAACGGCGCGTGCCGCATTTCGATGGTGATGTAGAGCACCTTGTAGAGCGAGAAGAAGACCGGGATCTGCAGTGCCACCGGCCAGCAGCCGGCAAGCGGGTTGATCTTCTCGGTCTTGTACAGCTCCATCATCGCCTGCTGCTGCTTCATCTTGTCGTCCGCGTATTTCTCGCGGATCTCGAGCATTTTCGGCTGCACCTTCTTCATGTTCGCCATCGACGCGTACGACTTGTTGGCGAGCGGATAGAAGATGGCCTTGACGATGACGGTGGTGGCGAGAATGGCCAGGCCGAAATTGCCGAAGAATTTGTAGAGCGTGTCGATCAGCCAGAACATCGGCTTGGTGATGAAGTGGAACCAGCCCCAGTCGATCAAAAGGTCGAACCGCTTGATATGACGGTCTTCCGCATAGGCGTTGATCTTGCCGACTTCCTTGGCGCCCGCGAAGATCTCGCTCTCCACCGTCGCCGACTGGCCGGCATCGACGGTGATCGGGTCGGTGAGGAAGTCGGACTGGTAGCGATGGCGGCCGTCCTCGAAATAGGCATAGCGCGGCTGGAACGGCTGCTTCTCGGTCGGCACCAGCGTCACCGCCCAGTATTTGTCGGTGATGCCGAGCCAGCCGTCGGTCGACTTGCCCGGCGTGAACTGCTTGTCCTTCTCGATGGACGCGTATTTGTGTTCCTGCAGGCCTTCCGTGCCGGTGAAGCCGATCAGGCCCTCATGCAGCACATAGGTGCTGGCAACGAGCGGCTTGTCGAAGCGGGTGACGCGGCCGTAATTGGACAGCGAGACGGCGGCCGTGCCGGCATTCTGCACCGTGTCGGACACCGTGAACATGTAGTTGGTGTCGACGGAAAAGGTGCGCTTGAAGGTCAGGCCCTTGTCGTTCGAATAGGTCAGCGTGACCGGGGTCGTCGGCGTCAGTGTCGCATTGCCGTCGATAGCCCACACTGTTTCGGGACCGGGCACCGCGCCGGTCTTGTCGTTGCCGACGAAGCCGATCTCGGCATAGTAGCCATTGGGCAGTGCCGCCGGGTTGAGCAGGCTGATCTCGGGCGAGTTCTTGTCGACCGTCTCGGTGTAGTGCTTGAGCTTGAGGTCGTCGAGACGGGCACCGGTCAGGTTGATCGAACCCTCAAGGCTCGGCGTGTCGATCTTCGCGCGGGTCGTCGTGGCGAGCGCCTGTTCGCGGCCGGCCGGCGTGACGGCATCGGTGCCGGGTGCGTTGGGAATGGCGCCAGGGGCGGCGGGCGTTCCGGTGTCGGTACCGGGATTGGTGCCGGCGGCCTTCTTCTGCTCCTCGACGCGCTGCTGTTCGACGCGGGCGGCCTCGCGCTGCGCTTCGCTGCGCGGCAACACATAAAAATATTGCCATACCGCCAGGATCAGCACCGACAGCGCGATGGTGATGAAGAAGTTCCGGTTGTTTTCCATCGAAAGCCCTTGGCCTATCGTGTTCCGCGCAGTCGGCGGGAGAGTTCGGCCTTCAACTGGCCGAACGGAGTGGTAAGCACGTCTTCGCGCCCGACGATGACATAGTCATTGCCAGGCGCCATGTCACTTGCGGCGTGCGTACGGACGGCTTCTCGCAGCCGCCGCCGGACGCGGTTGCGGACAACCGCATTGCCGACCTTCTTGGTGACGGTGTAGCCGACGCGCGGCGACAGGCCGTCGCCGCGGTCGAGAACTTCGACGAGAAAAAGCCGCCCGCGTCGTTTTTCACCACGACGGACAGCCAGGAATTCCGCGCGCTTCAGAAGCCGCTTGGGATTTGGTCCCACTGGCTTGCCGGATGCGGGCAACGATCTCGTCTTCCGTTCAGGCGCTGAGCCGCTTGCGACCGCGGTTGCGGCGAGCTGCGACGACGCCGCGACCACCCTTGGTGGCCATGCGGGCACGAAAGCCGTGCCGACGTTTGCGGACGAGTTTGGACGGTTGGTAGGTACGCTTCATTTGTTTTAATACCGCGGGGTGCGGCCCTTCTTGATTCTGTCACTGTGTAACAGGAGCTTTGCCGAGCCGGCTTTGGCGCGATCGAAACCGCGCCGGGACGAATGGCCCGAGCGTGTGCGGGCTTATAGAAAGAAGGCTTTTGGAAGTCAATCCGGAGTCGTCGGGCCGAAAGCTTCGCCATTCAGGCCGGTTTATGTTTGCGACCAAGGATGAAATTGGCAAAAAAGCCGTAATCGCCTAATCTGCGTTGATCAAGTGATCGTGAAGACATTAGCCGCATGAGCGAAACCATACAGGCACAGGAAGGGATCGGCACGGCGGGGTCCACCGAGGCGCCGGCCAGCGTGCGCACGGTGCCGCTGTCGCGCGGCCTGTCGACCAAGCTGCTGCTGCTGACCATCGTCTTCGTGCTGCTGGCCGAAGTGCTGATCTTCCTGCCCTGGATCGCCAGCTACCGGCTGAACTGGCTGAAGGAGCGGCTGAGCACGGCGGCGGCGGTGTCGATCGTGCTGGTGCAGGGTGAACCCACCTCGCTGTCGCGCACGGCGCAGAACGACGTGCTGATGGCGATCGGCGCCAAGGCGATCGCGGTGCGCGACGGAGGCGTCTCGCGGCTGCTGGTGGTGGCCGAAATGCCGCCGAAGGTCGACGAACACATCGATATCGCCTCGATCGGCATGATCAAGGGCATGACCGGTGCGCTCGACACGTTGTTTTTCGGCGGCGACCGTATGCTGCGCGTCTTCGGTCCGGTCGGCGAATCCGACAAGGAGTTCGAGCTGATCATGCCCGACAACAGCCTGCGCAACGCGATGCTGCGCTATTCGCGCAACGTCGCCTTCGTCTCGCTGCTGATCTCGCTGTTCACCGCCATGCTGGTCTACGCCGCCATCGACCTGATCATGATCGGGCCGATCCGGACGATGACGCGCTCGATGCTGTCCTTCTCCGAGGCGCCCGACGATCCCGGGCGGATCATCCATCCGGCTGCCCGCGCCGACGAGATCGGCGTTGCCGAGCGCGAGCTGTCGCAGATGCAGGAACGGCTGCAAAAAATGCTCTCCGAGCAGAAGCATCTTGCCGATCTCGGCCTGGCGGTTTCCAAGATCAACCATGACATGCGCAACATCCTGGCTTCGGCGCAGCTGATGTCGGACCGCTTGCGTCAGGTCAAGGATCCGACGGTGCAGGCCTTCGCGCCGAAACTGCTGCGCGCGCTCGACCGCGCCGTGTCTTATTCCGAAGGCGTGCTTCACTACGGCCGCACGCAGGAGCCGCCGCCGGCGCGCCGACGCCTGAGGCTGCGGCAACTGGTCGAGGACGTGCACGGCCTGCTGGACATTGAGCAAGGCATCGAGTTCGTCAATTCGGTCGAGCCGGCCTTCGAGGTCGATGCCGATTCCGACCAGTTGTTCAGGGTGCTGACCAATCTGTGCCGGAATTCCGTGCAAGCGATGGCGACCGACAGTGAAAGCGCCCTGGTGCGCCGCCTGGCGGTGTCGGCCGTGCGCCTGGGCAGCGTCAGCCGCATCGCCGTCAGCGACACCGGCCCCGGCCTGCCGCCCAAGGCGCGGGAAAACCTGTTCGCGGCCTTTCGCGGCTCGGCGCGCAGCGGCGGCACCGGCCTTGGCCTGGCGATCGCGCACGAACTGATCCGCGCGCATGGCGGCACGGTCGAGCTGGTCGAGAGCATTGGCGGGCGCACCACATTCGCCGTCACCATCCCCGACCAGCCGGTCCGGCTCGACCAGGCCCGCAACGGCCTGCGCCGCCCGGCGTGACGGTTTAGAGCGCCGGGTCGCCCGGCCCTCTTGTCCTCTGGCCCGATGCTTCTTCCAATGAGCAGGAACCGGCTCAACTTCGGACCGTTGCCATCTGCCGGAATCCCAGCCTTCATCACCAACCAAGGCACTTGTGACAAAACTTTTGCCGGATCGGCTTGCTTTTCCGAAATTCAGTCGCTAGGGAACACGTCTCGTCGCGACCGGTCGTTTACGATCGGATTGCGGGGTCATGGAAAGCATGGCCTGTTGCGCGCCCGTAGCTCAGCTGGATAGAGCACCAGACTACGAATCTGGGGGTCAGGAGTTCGAATCTCTTCGGGCGCGCCAAACAATTATATGAGACCGTTGGGATTTCCGACCTTTTCTATGTTGCCTTCAACAGCCTAGAGGGGAACAAAAAGCCGTAAAAATCCCGGAATGGGGCTCAAAGCCCCACGGATACTCCCACTAATTCATATGCGGTTCACTGGCTGTCCTACTCTCATCGAGGGTGACAAACCGTGAGGAAGCCATTCTCGGGCAGCCTCACGGAACGGGTAGCAGTTGCGCATTGCCGATCTTCCCGCCATCTATGCAAGAAGGCGCGGGGATCAATCAAGGCAATGCTTAAACCCTTTGGGAAGTGGTTCGTTACGAATTGGGAACGGGTCTTGTTTGTGATCGTCGGCTTGGCCCTGCTCGGCGCGAGCCTGACATTGATCTATCAGGAAAAAGTGACAGAAGCCGCCGCAGTCTTTGGCCTTGGCTTTCTCAGCTTTCTCTACGCCAACGTTTCGCGCTTCAAACGCTTCAAAGGGCTGGGCTTTGAAGCGGAGCTTTGGGAGGACAAGCAGAAAGAAGCCGCTGACCTCATTGAACGCTTGCGCGATATCGTTTCGATCTACACGCGGGAAGTTATACTTGGAAAGGTGAAGGCGGGGCGTATCGGGGTTGCAGGAAAGTGGAATGATCATTGGAAGCTCTATGATGATCTTGTCACGCAGCACAACACCCTTGGACAGAAGGTCGATTTTTCGGACATCAAAAAGGAAATGGATGACACTTTCCTTTTCGACATGACGATGCCCGAAATCAGGAAACTAAGAGCCGCTACGAATAAAGGAAAAGAGGCTGCAAGGCAAAGGATCGAGCAGGAGTTTGGAAGTCCCGTCCGTGACAATGAAGGCTACAATCGGCGCTGGGCGCAGTTTCGCGAGATACCTGAAGACATCAAAGACCCCTTCAAGATTTCGATCAAGGAGGATTTGGCAGGTTACGCCTTGAAGGTCTGGCGGGAAACCAAAGAACGGCTCAAACGAGATTTTGACGTGGACGCGGATGTTGACCAAAAGGTCCTTGATCGGTTCGTAACAATCTCAAAGCTCTATCAGTCCCGACCGGTTCAAGTGACGGACGAAATGATCGCATGGGCGAACCGGGAGGACTGAAATACTCCTTGCGCTTCAGTTCAAGTTCGGCAGACCTCATAGATCTCATGCGGACGACCTAGCTGGTCATGAACTCAGCCTGTTCATCGTGCCAGCCCTTCATCCACCTTTCACGGCGACCGCTATCCGTATAGGGGCATTTGCGCAGCGGGACGTGGCGTCGACAGGCTTTCTGCCCCTCTTCATAGACCGACCCGCCACCGTGAAGGTGCTCTTGTAAAAGGGCGGCACTGATTGTTGACTTCGGCATTTCATTGTCTCCGGTTTGAGTGCCGGAACATGGGAACGCGGCGACGGGGCAACAATCCGCAATTTTCGAACATCTATGGGAAAAGCGTCGACCTGTCCGTTACTTCCTTCTCCATCATATAATTGTTCCGCACGACCGGAGGTCCTAAGTGACGCTTGAAGAAGCTATTGCCGAGCATATGCAGCTAATCGACTTGGAGCTTCAGGTGGAGGAGCTCCCACTTTGGCAACGTCCGCTTAGGGCTTCAATCAAGTTCGTTCTAGAAAGCATTCTGGACATTCGGGGCGACACGAAGGAGGATTTTGCAGGGAAACCATGGTTTGCGGTGATCTTCCACCATATTGAGACATGGTATCGCGATACCTACGGAAGTGCTTTTGATCAGAGTAGCGGGGAGGGTTTTGCGTCGGGCGTAGTGCTTGTTCGGCATGTCCCGATTGAAATCCGCGTTCCACTAACACGCACCACGCCGGGGACACCTGGTGAAACCGTTTGGCTTCATTTCCCCCTTGGCATTGAACAGGGCGAGACGCCCACCGACTGGCTCGTAAACCCGCCCAACCTCGCGAAGATAGACCTGACGGAAAGCCGAAAACTGAAAACGAGGACGACGGCGGTGGCCACCGCCTTGCGCAGGATCAGAATGAACACGATGGGAGTGACCGCGCCGGATCATGAAATCACGGAATTGATTGATGGGGTTCTTTCTGATCTTCAAAACGCGGCAATAGGTCTGCTTACTGATAGTGATACCGCAAGGGGCGCTGCAATGTGGTCGATGCAGATGGCAATCGAACGGACGATAAAGGCATTCATTCTTCAAAAGACAGGCAGAAAGTATCGTGAAACCCACGACCTTTTTTACCTTTACGACGACGCGCTTCCGCATTGTTCCGGCATCAACCGCGGCCTCCTAAAGAAGCTCCCCAATTCACGCGAGATGATGGAAGGACGGTACGGTCTGGGTACGAAATGGACAATCCGCTATGCGACGGAAGCCTACTTCGCGGCGCTCATGCTCATTTCCGAGTTCTCAGCCCGGTATGATCGCAAGATAAGTGTCGGCGGCAGTCGGGTCCACCTCAAGCGTCCACCTTGGCTCACCTTGCCGAAGCCTGTCACAACCTAGGACTATTTCCCCCTACTTCTTTTTCACAGCCGCGAGCTGGTCGGACTGAATTTCCATGATGGAACGTGTTTCGGGTTTCCATACCGTCGACGCGCTGCATGCGATTTAACAGGAAAAATAGGCGCGCTATGTACCCCATGGATTATATGGTTCGACGATTGTGACCGCTGGCGTTCGACCGCGCACGGCAGGCGGAACCAACGGAGCCTGAATTGACATCCATCACTACCACCAAGCGAGCACTTATCACCGGGACCGGAGCGGCCGACGGCATCGGCTTCGCCATTGCCCGCCAGCTCGGCCATGCCGGCCATGCCGTTTTTCTCACCGGTGCCAGTGGGCGTGTGCTCGATCGCGCCGTTGAGCTCCGTGCAGAAGGCATCGACGCCAAGGCCGTGGTCGCCGATCTCACCATCGCTGCCGATGTCGCGCGGTTGCGGGCTGATGTCGGCGCGGTCGGCATCCTGGTCAACAATGCCGGCATGGGCTCGCTGGCATCGCCATCGGTCGACAAGGCGTTTCTCGCCATGACCGAGGCCGACTGGGATCAGGGGATCGACGTCAGCCTGAAGACGGCATTCCTCGTCACCAAGGCGTTTCTGCCGGCGATGGTCGAAGCGGGCTATGGGCGTATCGTCAATGTGGCGTCGGTCACCGGACCGCTGGTGTCTTTCGAAGGCACATCAGCCTATTCCGCCGCCAAGGCCGGCATGGTCGGCCTGACACGCACGCTGGCGCTCGAAGTGGCGAAAAACGGCATCACGGCCAACGCCGTGGCTCCCGGCTGGATCGAAACAGGGTCGTCGAGCGAGATGGAGCGGCAAGCCGCCCTGAATACGCCGCCGGCGCGGGCCGGGCGACCGGATGAGGTGGCCGCCGCGGTCGTGTTCCTGGCCTCGGAAGGCGCCAGCTATGTCAACGGCGCCCTGCTGGTGGTCGATGGCGGCAACAGCCTTCAGGAGCGCAAGGGCTGAAGCCGTCCAACGCGTCGGGTGCGAGAATTCAGCCTTTGCCCGAGCTTTTGCCTGCCCCCGGCGCTTCCGGCCTGAGATAGACGGCCAAGCAGCAGCAACAGATCGCCAAGCCCGCGACTGGATATTTCAGGGCGACCAGCCCCGCCAGCGCGAATAGGCAGAGCGTCGCGAGCGACCGGATGCGCATGCGCTTGCGCACCGCGAGCGGAACCGCGTTCTCCGGCATCGGGTCGATGAGTTCGCGGATCAGAAGAATGTAGGTCAGGTTCACCAGGAAGAAGACGGCGGCGTAGAAGGCGACCGGCTGCGGCGCCAGCTCGCTGACCGCCATCCACGCGGTCGCCAGCGGCAGCAGCGAAACCGAGAACAGATGCGCGAAATTGTACCACATCAGGCTGGCTGTCGCCTCCCTGGCGTGGCGTAACAGATGATGATGGTTCGCCCAGACGATGGCGATGAAGAGATAGCTGACGCTGTAGCTCAGCCATGTCGGCCAGAGCTCCAGAAGCGCCTTGAACGTCGGCAACTCCGGCGGGCGCAAGTCGAGGACCAGCACCGTGATGAGGACGGCGAACACGCCATCCGAAAATGCGCTCAACCGATCGAGCCCTGTCGAGGGAAGCACTGGACCGTCCTCGTCGCAGTTCGTGAGACATATAGTAGTGCTGTCGATAGCAATATCCATGGCCGCTCGGACCATCTGACGCCGCCGCCAGCGCCGCTCAGGACGCCTTGGCCAGAAAACTCTGGTAGTCCGATTTCGCCTGCAGCAGGCGCAGCACATTGTCGCGCGAGCCCCTTACGTGGGCGCGGGCCAGCGTGCCGGCTCGGGCGGCATCGCCGGCGCAGATCGCCTCGACGATCTCGGCATGCTCGTCGCGGGCGATCTTCCATTCGTCGAGCCACAACAGTTCGGTCCAGACATAGTGCTGGCACTTGTCGAGGATGCCGCACAGCATGCCATGCAGCATCGCATTGCCGCTGATTTCGGCGATGACGCGGTGCAGGTCGATGCCGACTTCGAGCTCCTGGAATTTTTCGCGCGTGGTGCGCTCCGGAATGGCGGCCAGCCGCTCGCATTCGGCCAGCATGGCACGCAGCCGCGCCTTGTCCTGTTCCGTCGCAGCAGCGGCGGCCAGTGCCGTCGCGTGGCCGTCGAGCAGTTCGCGGATCTCGAAGGCCTCGCGGAACATGTTGATGTCGAACTCGGTGACGACATAGCCCTGGCGCGGCCGGCCGGTGACCAGGCCGTCGCGCTCGAGGCGGTTTAAGG
>NZ_RZPB01000520.1:0-4373 GCF_003998535.1 Mesorhizobium sp. M7A.F.Ca.AU.002.02.1.1
GCATACACGGTGGACACGCTGCAATCGATCGCCAAGACGCTCGTAGATACGGGGGCGCAAATCCGGTCCGCCGAAACCAGTGAACCCACCGAGCAAGCTTCTCTGACAAAAGCAGTCAATGATTTGTCGGTCGCGGTGACGCGTGCCGAGGCCGGACTGCAGGCAGATGACCGGCTGGAAGTCCAAGACGCGCAACAGGATTTACGGCTGGCGTCGCGTGCGCTCGCTGCCGCCTACGCCAAGTATTTCGCGCCGAAGCCATGAAAAAGCTCATGGAAATATCCCTCGGCGTCGTCACCAGCGTCGGCGGCTTCCTCGAAGTTGGGTCCATGGCGACGGCGGCGCAGGCAGGCGCGATGTTTGGCTTCCAGTTGATCTGGGCGGTGGTGCTTGGCACCGTCTGCATCATCTTCCTTGTCGAAATGTCCGGCCGGTTCGCGGCCGTGAGCCATCACACGATCTCCGACGGCATCCGCGAAAGGTTCGGTTTCAACGTCTTTCTATGGCCGTTGCTTGCCGCCTTGCTGGTCAATTTCCTGGTGCTGTCCGCCGAGATCGGCGGCGTTGCCATTGCGCTCGAACTTGCCACGGGCATAGGCTTCCAGTGGTGGGCACTGCCGGTGGCTTTGCTGGCGTGGCTGCTGCTCTGGAAAGGCACGTTCGGCGTCATCGAGAAGGGCGTGTCGTTTCTCGGTCTGGTGACGCTGTGTTTCGTCGTCGGAGCGGTGATGCTGAGACCTGATTGGACGGCAGTCGCAAGGGGCGCCGTGCCTTCGCTGCCGGTCCACGATGCCGCCAATTACTGGTTCATGGCGGTCAGCATTCTGGGCGCCTCGATATCGCCCTACCTGTTCATGTTCTATTCCTCGGGGGCCATCGAGGACCGGTGGGACAAAAGCTATCTCGGCGCCAATCGGGCCATAGCGGGGTTGGGCATGACCTTCGGGGGCACCATCTCGATCGGCGTGTTGATCGTGGCCGCTCTCGTGCTCGCCACGCATGGCGTCACCCAGGTGGACGACTATCACCAACTGCCGTTGATGCTGATCCCCATATTCGGCTTCTGGGGCTTCGTGCTGTTTGTTGCTTCTCTCGCCATCGCCTGCTTCGGCGCTGCGCTCGAGGTCGGGTTGCAACAGGCCTATCTTGTGGCCCAAGGGTTCGGCTGGAATTGGGGCGAGGATCGCAAGCCGCGCGACGATCCGGGTTTCAGCGCCATCTACACGATATCATTACTGTTGGCGGCTATTCCCATCGCGCTTGGTCTTGACCCGCTGAGGCTCACCATCTTTTCCATGGCGCTGACGGCTGCCAGCCTTCCGCTGACCGTCGTTCCGTTCCTGTTTCTGCTGAACGACAAACGTTATGTCGGCGAGCATCGCAACGGCATTTTGTCAAATGCCGCCGTCATCTTCATCATCGCGCTTGGCTTCGTACTGGCGGTGGTGACCATCCCGCTGCAGATATTCGGAGGCACATGATGAAGTTGCTGCGTGATCTCCTGGACAAGCAGGTGGTCGACCGCGAGCAGGTCAAGGTCGGTAAGGTCGACGGTTTGGTGGCGCAGTTGCGGCCTGGCAAGCCGCCTCGGATCATTGCCATCGAGCTCGGCTCCATCACCCTGGCGCGTCGCCTCGGCGCACGGCCCGGGCGCTGGATGGCGCGGCTCGCGGTCAAGCTGGGCGGCACGCAGCATGGCGAACCTCATCGGATCGCTTGGCGCAAGGTGAAAGATATCGGCATCGATATCGAGTTCGACATCGATGTGCGAGAAACGTCGATCTTCGCCTGGCAGGACTGGTTGCGCGACCATATCATCGGGCGCATTCCGGGAGCTTGATGATGATTACGGTCAATCTCGAGCATCTGGCGGGGCGGCGCGTACTCTCGCAGCGCGGCAAGAATGTCGGTTATATCGAGGAGATCCGCGCCGAACGGGATGGTGACGATTTCGTCGTCACCGAATTCCACGTCGGGGTCTACGCTGCTTTCGAGCGTCTTTCGGCCTCGGCCATAGGCGTGGCGGTGCTGGATCTTTTCCGATTACGCCGCCGCGACGGTCTATACCGCATTCCTTGGGACAAGCTCGACATCTCCGATCCCGCGCGACCGCGGCTGCTGTGCCCAATGACTGAACTCTCAGGCATGAAGGACGCGCCGGACCTCCAGGAATAGGTCGTGGGTGCTGCATCGTCGGGATTAGTCTCAGCGCAGCATGCTTGCCGCCAGGAAGACCACGGCTGCTGTCAAAACGACAGCTGCAATCACCAACACCGGCCAGTTGCCGCCAGGCCGCAGTTCCGGCTCGCCTTCGACCGGACGCATGGCATTGGCAAAGCTGGCATCGTTTTCGAATTTTGGACGAGTGCGCGGCGGACTTGTCTCAGCGACCGGATTTTGTGTGTCCGCGGCCTCTGCGTCTGTCTCAAGCGGGGCAATGGCGGGATCGAACCCCGGCGTCTTGTCGTGCGTTGCTCCTGCCTGAACTTCGCCTCTGGCCGCGGCAGCCGTGAGACCTGTAACCTTAGCCATAATCTCTCCCCTTCGAACCGATCTCGGCAGTATCGCACTTGCAGGCGCCGGCGGAACCAAGCTTGCATGCGCTGAGGCGACCCACCACGGTCAGACTTGCTCGCTCAGCAGAATCCTGGCGTCCTTGGCCGCAACGATGAACGCCTGTCGTGCCGCCCTTGTCGGCTTTTCGCCTCGCATGACGGCAAGGCACGCTCTGATCGCGGCAAGACGCCTCTCGGATGTCGGCTTTGGCCAGTCCCGCAGCAGCACTTCGGCTGCGTCCGACACCGAAACCACAACCCTGTCGCGGTCTATCCGGCCAGGTTGAATGACAATCGGCTTTCTGAAATGTCCAGTACGCACATGCCTCTCCAGCGGGATGCACTCTATTCGACACGCCGCTGCAAGACTGCGCGTCGCGACGCGCTTTAACTCCGCAACCGTCGATTTGTTCCAGAGCACCTGGCGTTTGAAACAACTAGCCGTTGGCCGTCCGTGCGCGCCCGTCCCAAGACTTACAACAGGTCCTTGCGAAGGAAGATGCGTGCGTGCCCTGGAATTCCGAATTCGACTTTGCCGAATTCCTCGAACCCATGCTGCATGTAGAATAGCGGCGCCTGGAAACTGCTTGTCTCGACCACGGCTTTTTTGCAGCCACGCTGGTTCATGGTGCCGGCGTTCCTGTCGCCTGTCACTTCTCCACATTTTCCGTCGATGTGGCAGATCTCACGCGAGATAGTCCGGCAGCCTCATGCGTGGATCGTGGTGCTGCCGGGCCTGCAGGCATGTCGTCTGGGTATCGGAACAAAGCGCATCTTGGCCTGTTAGGGCGACGCATCCCAGGCAAGGACAAAGCCGATGAAAACACGACAATTTTTCGCATCGCTCGCCGCTGCTTCCATTTTTCTCGCCGTGCCTGCTTTTGCTGCCGACAGCGCCCAGGCCTTCGTCGACAAGGCTGCCATCGGCGGCAAGTTCGAAGTCGACTCGAGCCAGATTGCCTTGGGCAAGGTTCAGGACCAGAGCATCAAGGACTTCGCCCAGATGATGATCCGCGATCACGGCGCGGCCAATGCCAAGCTGGCAACGGTGGCCGGCGAACAAAAATTGAAAGTGCCGCCGGCGCTTGATGCCCAGCACCAGGGCGATCTCGACAAGCTCAAGAATGCGCAGGCTCCGATCGATCCAGCCTATGTCGACATGCAGCGCAAGGCGCATGCCGACGCCGTCAAGCTGTTCGAAACCTATGCCAGCGGCGGCGACAACGCCGGGCTCAAGACATTCGCCCAGCAAACGGTCGATACGCTGAAGACGCACCAGCAGATGATCGAAAAGATCGCAGCCGGGCAGGACGCCATCACGGGAGCGACAACACCGGCGGTGAAGACCGACAATACCCCCAATGCCGCCGCTCTCGTTCCCGGCGCAAACAGCTTCACCGAAGCCCAGGCCAAGAGCCGCATCGAGGGTGCAGGCTATACCAACGTGTCGAAGCTTACCAAGGACGACCAGGGCATCTGGCGGGGCCATGCCACCAAGGCAGGCGAAAGCCTCGCCGTCGGCCTGGACTATCAGGGCAACGTCGTTGCCGCCAGCAAGTGAGCACGGATCAGGAGAAATCAATGAAAACGGTAACTGGACTGTTCGACAACTATGACGACGCGGCCGACGCGGTCCGCGAACTGGAAGCCACGGGCGTCCCGCATGCGAACATCAGCATCGTCGCCAACAACTCGGATGACTGGTACGAGGGCGACCGTTCGGAGGCTGCCGAGGATGCCGGGGCTGGCGCGGGGATTGGAGCCGTGATCGGCGGTGCCGGCGGATTGCTGACAGGGCTGGGGGCCATGGCCATCCCG
>NZ_RZPB01000521.1:0-4365 GCF_003998535.1 Mesorhizobium sp. M7A.F.Ca.AU.002.02.1.1
TCGACCTGAAATCTGAATCCGACGCTAAATCAAAGAGATAGAGCATGATGTCGTCCGAAAACCGCTTCACACTTTTCGGCATCATGCTCTAGAGGAATCGGGCGATGTGGACGCGTCAGCACAAGCAGAGAAACACCGGCCGGCTGATCATTCCCTCGCTTTGCGTGGCGTTCCTGGCCTATTTCGGCTTTCATGCCTATCACGGCGAATTCGGTATCTACTCGAAATATCAGCTGGAAGCCCAGACGGTTGCGCTGCAAGGCCAGCTCGATGCGATCAAGGCGCGCCGCATGGAGCTCGAGCGCCGCGTTCGGCTGATGCATGAAGGCACGCTCGAGAAGGACATGCTCGATGAGCAGGCGCGCAAGGCGCTCAATCTGTCCCAAGCTGACGAAATCACCATTATGTTGCCGACCTCGGCGAAATAACTGATTTCAAGTTAATCACCAATATTTTCAATGATTTTAATCGCTTAGGCGCATGCCAGCTATGCAAATTCGGCATGGCGCAACGCTTTGACGCGTGTTAGCCTCCCTAAAATCGGTGGGGAGGAGCTGATCTCCCCAGAGCAGATTTCATCCTGCTCTAATGTCCACGAAGAGACGCCAACAGGGAGTGATGCATGGCCACCGCCGCCAGAAAAGCGCCTGCCAAATCCAAATCCGACGGCAAATCGGGGCTTTCGACCCCCAAACCTGTCGAATTCACCAAGGACGAAGAGCTTGCCGCTTACCGGCACATGCTGCTCATCCGTCGTTTCGAGGAAAAGGCCGGCCAGCTCTACGGCATGGGTTTCATCGGCGGCTTCTGCCACCTCTATATCGGCCAGGAAGCGGTCGTCACCGGCATGAAGATGGCGCTGATCGACGGCGATCAGATGATCACCGCCTATCGCGACCACGGCCACATGCTGGCGATGGAGCTGTCGCCGCGCGGCGTCATGGCCGAGCTGACCGGGCGTCGCGGCGGCCTGTCACGGGGCAAGGGTGGCTCCATGCACATGTTCTCCAAGGAAAAGCACTTTTATGGCGGCCACGGCATCGTCGGCGCGCAGGTGTCGCTCGGCACGGGCTTGGCCTTCGCCAACCGCTACCGCGACAACAACAATGTCTCGCTGACCTATTTCGGCGACGGTGCGGCCAACCAGGGCCAGGTCTATGAAAGCTTCAACATGGCCTCGCTGTGGAAGCTGCCGGTGATCTACATCATCGAGAACAACCGGTATGCCATGGGCACCTCGGTGTCGCGCTCTTCGGCGGAAACCAATTTTTCGCACCGTGGCGCTTCGTTCAAGATTCCCGGCATCCAGGTCGACGGCATGGACGTGCGCGCTGTCAAGGCCGCCGGCGACCAGGCGACCGAATGGTGCCGCGCCGGCAACGGGCCGATCATTCTCGAAATGCAGACCTATCGCTATCGCGGTCACTCGATGTCCGATCCGGCGAAATACCGCTCAAAGGAAGAAGTGCAGAAGATGCGCTCCGACCATGACCCGATCGAACAGGTCAAGGCGCGGCTGATCGAGAAGAAGTGGGCAACCGAGGACGAGCTTAAGGCCATCGACAAGGAGGTCCGCGACATCGTCGCTGACGCCGCCGAATTTGCCCAGAACGATGCAGAGCCGGATCCGTCCGAGCTCTGGACCGATATCGTATTGTAACGGGAGGGCAAGGACATGCCGATCGAAATTCTCATGCCCTCTCTCTCGCCGACCATGGAAGAGGGCAATCTTTCCAAGTGGTTGAAGAATGAGGGCGACAAGGTCGTCGCCGGCGACGTCATCGCCGAGATCGAAACCGACAAGGCGACGATGGAAGTCGAGGCCGTCGACGAAGGCACGCTTGGCAAGATCCTGATCGCCGCCGGCACCGAAGGCGTCAAGGTCAACACACCGATTGCCGTTTTGCTGCAGGACGGCGAAAGTGCCGGCGATATCGGCAAGTCCTCGGCTCCCGCCAAGGCGGAATCACCGGCAAAGGCAGAGGCTCCAGCCGCGGCGGAGGACAAGGCGGAGGCCGCAAAACCGGCTGCCGCGCCGGTGGCTGCTGCACCGAAGACGGAAATCGCCGCCGATCCGGACATTCCGGCCGGCACAGAGATGGTCTCGACCACGGTACGCGAAGCGCTGCGCGATGCGATGGCCGAGGAAATGCGCCGCGACGGCGATGTCTTCGTCATGGGCGAGGAGGTCGCCGAATACCAGGGCGCCTACAAGATCACGCAAGGGCTGCTGCAGGAATTCGGGCCGCGGCGCGTCGTCGACACGCCGATCACCGAGCATGGCTTTGCCGGCGTCGGCGTCGGCGCGGCGATGGCCGGCCTGAAGCCGATCGTCGAGTTCATGACCTTCAACTTCGCCATGCAGGCGATCGACCAGATCATCAACTCCGCCGCCAAGACGCTCTACATGTCGGGCGGCCAGATGGGTGCGCCGATCGTTTTCCGTGGACCGAACGGCGCTGCCGCACGCGTCGCCGCGCAGCACTCGCAGTGCTACGCCGCCTGGTATAGCCACATTCCGGGCCTGAAAGTGGTGATGCCCTACACCGCCGCCGACGCCAAGGGCTTGTTGAAGGCGGCGATCCGCGATCCCAATCCGATCATCTTCCTCGAGAATGAGATCCTCTATGGCCAGTCCTTCGACGTGCCGAAGCTGGATGATTTCGTGCTGCCGATCGGCAAGGCGCGCATCCACAAGACCGGCAAGGACGTCACCATCGTCTCTTTCGGCATCGGCATGACCTATGCGGTCAAGGCGGAAGCCGAGCTGCGCGGCTTGGGCATCGATGCCGAGATCATCGACTTGCGCACGATCCGGCCGCTCGATCTCGACACCATCATCGCCTCGGTCAAGAAGACCAACCGGCTGATCGTTGTCGAAGAGGGATATCCGCAGAACTCGGTCGGCGACCATATCGCCAACCAGGTGTCGCAGCGCGCCTTCGATTTCCTCGACGCGCCGGTCATCACCATCGCCGGCAAGGATGTGCCGATGCCCTATGCCGCCAACCTCGAGAAACTGGCTTTGCCGAACGTCGGCGAAGTCATCGAGGCGGTCAAAGCCGTCACATATCGCTGAACCGGGCGGGAGGACAAAATGCCAATCAACATCACCATGCCGGCCCTGTCGCCCACGATGGAAGAGGGCAATCTGTCCAAGTGGCTCGTCAAGGAAGGCGACAAGGGTTCGCCGGGCGATGTCATTGCCGAGATCGAGACCGACAAGGCGACGATGGAAGTCGAGGCTGTCGATGAGGGCACGGTCGCAAAGCTCGTCGTTCCCGCCGGCACCGAAGGCGTCAAGGTCAACGCTCTGATCGCCGTGCTCGCTGCCGAAGGTGAGGATGCAGGCGCTGCCGCGAAAAGCGGGGGCGATGCTGCTCCAGCGAAAGCCGAGGCCAAGCAGGACAAGGCGCCAATCTCCCCACCCGTGGGGGAGATGTCGACGAAGTCGACAGAGGGGGGCGCTGTCCCGCCGTCCTCTCAGCGCGAGACGCCCCCCTCTGGCCTGCCGGCCATCTCTCCCACAAGGGGGGAGATCAGCCAGTCGCCGGAAGGACGCACCTTCGCGTCGCCGCTCGCACGTCGCATAGCCAAGGAAGCCGGTGTCGATGTGTCTGCCGTGACCGGCACCGGTCCGCATGGCCGGGTGGTGAAGGCGGATGTCGACGCGGCGATTGCCGGTGGCGGCGCCCAGGCGGCGCCTGCCGCCAAGGCTCCGGCTGGCGTGCCCGCTGCTGCTCCTGCCGCGCCGGTAAAGGCGATGTCGGACGATCAGGTGCTGAAACTGTTCGAACAGGGCTCCTACGACCTCGTCCCGCATGACAATATGCGCAAGACCATTGCGCGCCGCCTGGTCGAGGCCAAGACCACCATTCCGCATTTCTACCTGACGCTCGACTGCGAGCTCGATGCGCTGCTGGCGCTGCGCACGCAGATCAATGCGGCAGCCCCGGTGAAGAAGACCGACAAGGGTGATGCTCCGGCCTATAAGCTGTCGGTCAACGATATGGTGATCAAGGCGATGGCGATGGCGCTGAAGGCGGTGCCCGATGCCAATGCCTCGTGGACCGAAAGCGCCATGGTCAAGCACAAGCACGCCGATGTCGGCGTTGCCGTGTCGATCCCCGGCGGGCTGATCACACCGATCATCCGCAAAGCCGACGAAAAGACGCTGTCCACCATCTCCAACGAGATGAAGGACCTCGCCAGTCGCGCCCGCAGCCGCAAGCTGAAGCCGGAAGAGTATCAGGGTGGCACCACGGCGGTGTCCAATCTCGGCATGTTCGGCATCAAGGATTTTGCCGCGGTCATCAACCCGCCGCACGCGACCATCCTGGCGGTCGGCGCCGGCGAGGAGCGGGC
>NZ_RZPB01000522.1:0-4354 GCF_003998535.1 Mesorhizobium sp. M7A.F.Ca.AU.002.02.1.1
CTTCGTTAAGGTTTCGTGAACACTCTGAGAGCATCGTTCGCGTGGGTTCTGAACCCCTAATCGCCGACGAAGCCCGCTGCCTAACCCCAAGCCCCCCGCCCAGGCAGCGGGCTTACTTTTCCAAAGAGAGCCACGTTGGCAGACAGCGCTCACCGGTTCAATTGAGCCTGAAAGCGTGTACGAACGGCGAACAAAGACCGCTTTGGGTCCGATTCGGCGGAGCCGTTCGCCAAAGGCCTGGCGGAACTGCAAGAGCTTAGCAGCCGGCATCGCTGCCCAATCATGTGCGCGGAAGCCGTCTGGTGGCGGTGCCACCGCCGCATTATTTCCGACTACCTGCTCGGAGAAGGCGAACGCGTCATGCATACTCTTGGGGCCGGTCATGCCGAGGAGGCCAGCCTGACGCCAGGCGCTGTGTGCGCGATGATGGAACGATCGTTTATCCCGGGAGCATCTCCTCGGGACGCAAGCATGGATCATTGCAAGATCGCGGCCATGGCGATCGCCAGGCGTTGAAAAGCCTTCCACGCCAGGCACAGGGTCTGGCGGAACAAGCTGTGACCTCGAAGGTTGGGTCACGCAGACAGCTTCTAAGGCACGCGAATGGCGTTGGACAGAGACGAGGCGAAACTAGCGGCCGGATTGTCCGTCGCTGCATTAGCGGCACTAGCGGGATACAACGCCATCCGCGCCAAACGTGCGATCGCCAGCCTGACATGCGGACGTATGATGGCAATTGATGGTCTGCGCCTGCATTTTATCGAAGCCGGAACCGGCATGCCGCTGCTTCTCCTGCATGGCAATGGATCCATGGCGGAGGATTTCAAGTCGAGCGGCGTCTTCGATGAGGCGGCAAAGACCTACCGGGTGCTCGCATTTGACCGTCCCGGCTTTGGGCGAAGCTCACGTTCGCGCACCCGGCGCTGGTCCGCTTGCGACCAAGCCGACCTCATACATGCCGCCGCCGGCAGATTGGGTATTAAGAAATATCTCGTCCTTGGACATTCCTGGGGAGCCTGGATCGCCCTCGAGTTGGCGCGCAGGCATTCTTCATCGGTCGCCGGCATTGTGCTTGTCTCAGGCTATTACTATCCGCCACCGCGGCTGGATCTTGCACTGGCCGCACTCCCGGCATTGCCGGTGATCGGAACGGGGTTTCGCCACACCTTGTTGCCGCTGCTTGTGAGGCTTGCCTGGCCTTGGGCAATGGAAAAGATATTTCGACCCGCTATGATCGCCAGCGACTTCGCCGCATCCGCCAAGGATGCCGCCAGCCGCCCTTCCCAACTGCGGGCGGTTTGTTCGGAGTCAGCATCTATGCTGGCCGCGGCCCTGTCGAAGAAGGCCAGCTATAAGGACATTTCCGTACCGACCGGCATCCTGGCGGGATCTGGAGACCGGTTGTTCGATGCGGAACGGCATGCACGGCGCCTGCATGCCGAAGTTGGTGGGTCTCTCCTCGAGGTGATTCCGGGCGCTGGCCATATGGTTCATCAGAGCGCCCCGCAGGCAGTAGTCGGTATGGTGCACACGATTTCAGCACGGCACGCCCTTTCCCAATCGGGCCGTCGGCAGCGACGTAAGCTGCGTGCCGACGAGTTCAAGCTAGGTCCGGCTCCGCAAATGTTCCAGGCGGGCGACAAGTGACGCCGCTTGCACGAGATCGTCGTTCAAACGAGCTTTTCAAATGAGCGACCAACGTCCAGCCAACATGCAGTCGGTGCTCCACCAGAACATAGAGGCACTGGTCGAGCACAGGCGACAACAGGAGGAGCACCAAAGCGTTCAGGTGCGGATTGCCGGGGCTATTTCGCGCTTCGCGGGGAGCATGACTTTCGTCTATCTGCATCTCGCAATCCTCGTCGCCTGGATCCTTGCAAACCTAGGCGCGATACCAGCCATCCCAGCTTGGGACCCAACTTTCGTGATCCTGGCCATGGTCGCTTCCGTCGAGGCAATCTTCCTGTCTACCTTCGTGCTGATCAATCAGAACAGAATGGCCGAACACAGCGAGCGCCGAGCGGAACTGGATTTGCAGATCAGCCTCCTTAACGAACATGAAACCACGCGGCTGATCGAGATGGTGGCTGCCTTGGCGGTGCGTCTGAATGTCTCCACCCCGGCCGACAAAGAGCTGCGGCAACTGGCAGAGAATGTCGATCCCCGAAAGGTGATGACCCAAATCCAGCAGGCTTCTGAAGATCAGCAGGAAGCTTGATCAAAGCGACCGCGCCGGCAAGCCGCCGCAGCGTACCAACCCAACACGAGCTTACAGCGAGAAACCATTCGCGCGGCTGCTGTAGGCCTGCAATCGTCCTCATCGTCTGGCACTTGGCTGTCGAAGCACCAAGCCCGTCTTGGCGTTGTCCAAGGCGACCTCAGGACGTCAATCGATCGCGGCAGCGTATCAGCGGCGATAGCGAGGTACACTGGGGAGCCGAAGGTGTTCCCAACAGCATAATATGATCACCAAGCCCTTCTTTCTGCCGCAGATCATAACGGCCGTACCTCAACTCTTAAATGCTCAGCAAGGTCCAGAAACTCACATCCAGGATTCGGATCTTGGCCCGAGCTGCTGACTGGATCGCACGCCGGCAAGTCTTACATGCCGTATCCTGCGCCGTGCTTCTGGCTCTTGGCCAATTATTTTCGCCTCACCAAAACTCCCGGAACATTCTGTCCATCCTGCGTTGGGCCGCGCCGGACAATCCCTCTTGCACAATCGCCTGTTGCCCGGCATCGGAAGCTGGATCCCCACAGCTTCAGCCCGCCTCGGCTCCCCACCCGAGGCGGGCGGCGCGGAGTTGATGCAAGCATAGAGACGCCTTCACCCCATCAGAGCTGGCCGTCCTGAGCCGCGTTTTGGCGCGCAGCAACCCCAAAAAACGAGACCGAAACCAAGAGAGAACGGAGTGCATCGCGCATCCTGGCTTACTACCAAGCTGGGATAACGGACGAGGACGAACTCGAACAGCTTTCTCGACAATCCCTCGCGTGGTTATCGACATTTCGGCAATTCAGCATGTGCACATACTAACTCCGGCGGACGGGCCACCGCGCGGCATGGCCCGACGCACAGAGCGTTCTGCCGGCGTCGAGCGTGATTCACAGCCGCCAGTTCTTAGGGCAGCTAGGAAGCAATGCATCAACGCCGCACCGGCTGCCCCGTCCTGGAACACTTTAATGCGCGCCGCCAGGAACGGGGTCGCTGTGCTGACGTTCTTCTGGGGACAAGGTGAGATTTCAGTGAACAGGCATATTTCGCGGACGGATGTCGAACAAATCGATCACACGGATGACAGCGGGTTTACGATAGAGCACGGCGTCCCGCCATCTTCAGCTATCGCGGCAGCGCTGGCCGGTGGGCTGGAGGCCAGCCGGCACAAGCACATTATCCATATAACTGCCTCGGAACGCAGCGCCGACGAGATCGTCGGGGCTTTGCGTCAGTTCCTGCCGCACGCGGAGATCATCTTGCTGCCGTCCTGGGATTGCCTGCCTTACGACAGGGTGTGGCCCACACGCGCCAATATGGGGCGGAGGCTTCGTGCGTTGTGTCACATGGCAACGAAGCCCGATCGTGCGCGCATCGCTGTAATGTCGATCGAAGCCAGTCTGCAGCGGGTGCCGCCCGCCCAGGTCATTGCTGGCGGTTTCGCAATTCTGGAGGTGGGACAAAAGTTCGACCGGGATGATTTCAGAACAAGGTCCGAAGCTTTTGGCTATGTCGTCGACGAGAGGGTCGACGAACCGGGTGAAATAGCTTTTCGGGGCGATCTCATGGACATCTTCCCCGCTGGCGCGGAGGACCCCGTTCGCGTCGTCCTTGGCCCAGACAGCTGCATTCGAGAGCTCAAGACCTACGATCCGATCAGTCAACTCAGCGACCAGGTTCGAGACTCGATTGCTGTCGGACCGGCATCCGAGCTGATGTTTAAAGCTGGTGATCATCCTGAGCTGACAGCGATGCGCGCGACGTCGATGGAAGAGCGCCTGGTCGCATTATATGGCGCGATGCCATCTGTCTTCGACACTGCGTCGAGCGCCTCGATCTCCTTCCTTGAAGGTATCGACGGGCAGCCGCTCGACAAAATTCTGGACCTGATCGAGGATGCACGCCGTGCCAGGCAGGAGGCTGCCGGGCGCGAGAAACCTTTGCCGGAACAATTTTACCTGTCGCGTGAAGAGTGGGATGCTTCCGTGCGCAACCGCTCCACGAGACTTGCCGTTTCTGCCGAGCGAGTTCCCAAATTCTTTCGCCTGGCCCGGCCCGGGTACGAAATCGCTGAATTCGTGACAAGGCAGACAAGCGCCGGGGCCAGGCGAAAGAATTTGGGAACTCGCTCGGCAGAAA
>NZ_RZPB01000523.1:0-4350 GCF_003998535.1 Mesorhizobium sp. M7A.F.Ca.AU.002.02.1.1
GGCCATAGACTGAAGGACGCCGCTACTCGCTCTCACCCTCCAGCGCCGGCACCGACACGCCGGCAAGCTCCGCCGCCAGCAGCCGCGAAGCGCCGGCCCGCGCGATCCGCAGCATCAGCGCCTTGCGCGTTGCCGCTGCCATGCGGTGCTCGGGCGCATCGCGCAGGATCTCGGCGCCATAGCCGTCGGAAAGGATGAAGCCGCATTCGTGCGGGAAGATCTCCGAGGGTACGCCGGGATGGGTGGCGAAGAAGAAGCGGTCGGAATGCAGCCGGTAGTCGGGCCATTTGCGGTCGACCCTGAAATCCTCGATCGAGGATTTGATCTCGATGATCCAGATATCGCCCTGCCGGGTCAAAGCGACGAGGTCGGCACGGCGGCCGGTGGCCAGCGACAGTTCGGGCAAGACATGCGCGCCCATATCCATGAGCAGCCGCTGCACACCGCGCCGCACCAGCATGGCGCGTTCGGACTGGCGACCGTCGATGAGAGGGTTGATTGGGATGGGCGAGATGATCGGCATGCCAGGCACCATGCCAGATTCTGTTCACGGTTTGAACCTGTTTTATGCAGGCGATTGTATATTCGATATACCCGGATATACCCAAAAGAAGTCAGGCATTGATCCTTGAAAGATTGAGCTTGTGGTGCACACCATCGTTCTCATGGGGACGGGCGGCACAAAATTGAACAGCACTGATGGTGAACAACTGTGGGCCTTTGACCTTGATGCTCTGCGCAAGGCTTTCAGAAAGTCCGTTCAGGAGCATAAAGTCACCACGGCTGATTGGGCGGAGCACGCCAAGCAGTTCCTGGAAAAACAGAGAGATCGTCAGCGCAAATCGACTTGATATGCTGCGCCGGTCAATTTCCATTTGGTAACTTTAAGATAGCAGCGAAAAAGTCTTTGCGCGTCACCAACCAAAGTCAGATGCAACCGCTTTGGTTCCGCGAATTCCGAATGGCATAAGCAGGGAGACGTCACTTCGACACTTTCGTGAAGTGCGCACCCCATCTGCGGGTGATGCATGGCTTTATGTAAATTAGCTAAAGCGAATATAAGAGAAAAGTGATATTTTGGAAGCAGCCGGGGCTCCCCCAATACACCCCGCTCCGGTCAGGCCCGGTGGCGGTCCACCCAAAGGAAGGCTACCGGGCCGATCCCTGCAACCAACCGGTGATCCGCTCGTTGATCCCATGCCGGGTTGATCCCCCGGCACTCCAGGACCTGCCCGCTGCCGAGGGGCGGCGGGCCTTTTTTTGCCGATTGATTGAAGCCCGCAGCGATAGCGAAGGCCCCGGCGGGCGCCGGGACCTTCGCGTTGCTGGTCTCGTCAGAAGTGGATCCAGAAGGATCTGCGGAAACATCTGCGGCGCCAATAGCCATTGCGCCAATAGCGACGGCAGACCCGCCTCCACCCGCGTCGGCGACGGCGGCGGTGCCATCTGCGGTGCCGCACCAACTCGACGCCATCCTGGACACCGGGACCATCCGGGTCGAGAATATCGTCGGACGGTTTGTCGAGCTCGTCGAGAATGCCGGGCCCCGTATTCGGGATGCCGGCCAAGGCGGTGGCAGGACGCGCGATTGCGACGACGGTCGCAGCCCCTGCCAGCCCAAGCATTCCAGTCAGAAACAATCGCCGATCCATGCCAACCTCCATCGTTGATCATTGCGACAAGGGAAGACATAGAGCGGCTGATTGACGCGCCCAGATGCCGAAGAAAATTGGGTCAATCGCTCTGCCGTGCCGGCGGCGGGCCTTTTTTGGCGATCTCTGACAATCCACGCGGCCAATGCGCCTGTTCCCGGGGATCATTCCTCCGACAAGCCGGCCGTCGTTGCGGCCGTTTCAATGCTCACCGACACGCCCTGGCGCAGGGAGTTGCTGACCGTGGAAATCGCCGCGGCCCTTGTAATGATCTCGGCCGGGTCGGAGCCGTCCAGCGTCGTGCATGAAACCGCCATGGTTGACGAGGTCGCGAGCAAAGGCTTGCCTTCGAGGTTCAGCGTCACGGTCACGGCGATCTTGTCGAGCGTTACGCCCATTTCCTCGGCGACGTAGCGAAGATCGTTGCAGAAGCAGCCGCCGATCGCCAGGGCAAGCAACTGGCCGCCATTGAAGCCCAGGCCCATGCCGCCGGCCTTGCCTTCGGGCCGGTCGACGATGATCGTGTGGCCGCCGGCCCAGCCCATGGCGGCTCGCGTGTCCTCCACATTGCGCAGTTCGACGGTCATCGAGACCATTGCGGATGTCCTCCCGGCAGGAGTCGACCAGGCTTCGGGCGTCGTCGACATACGGTCATTATGCAGGCGCAGAGGCGCCCTTGTCGCTAGGCAATGCCGCGCCCGCCATGTCATCAAGGATCGGACAATCCGGCCTTTCGTCGCCGTGACAGGCATGAATCAGTTTCTGCAGCGTCGAGCGCATCGACTGCAACTCGCGCACTTTCTCCTCGATCGCCGTGACATGGGCGGCGGCGATTTCGCGCACGTTTTGGCTGGCGCGGCTGCGATCCTGGTAAAGCGCCATCAGCTGGCGGCAATCGTCGATGGAAAAGCCGAGATTGCGCGCGCGGCGCAGGAAGGCCAGCCGATGGATGTCGTCTCCGGAATAATCGCGGTAGCCGTTGGCGGCGCGTGCCGGGGCGATCAGGCCGATCTCTTCATAGTAACGGATGGTCTTGGCCGGCAGGCCGGAGCGGTGGGCGGCGTCACCGACATTCATGACGGTTCTCCTCGATTTCCAGGAACCCATGGAGCAGGCCCCTTGAATTTGCTTCACAATCCTGTGAGTCCTGTTGCCAAAATGCCATAGTGATACGCTTACCGGTACGTCAAGGCAGGCATATAGGCATCGCGCGCTTGGCAAGCAAAGCAAATGCCAGCATGAATGATGATGAGAGAGCGGCCGACTCGTGCCGCCGAGTTTGGGCGGGGCACCGGATCACCTGATGCGCATGAAGTCGTTTGCAATCATCGCCGCACTGGCGCTCTCCACTGCTATCGCCGGTTGCAGCACCATCGGCTCGCAGATCTTCTCCAACGACTACGGCGCGGTCACCGACGCCGGTTATCAGCTGCCGCGCATCCCGATCGAGAAAGTGCCGATGAAGTACCATCGGCAGGAAGTGAACTACGATAGCCCGGAAAAGCCGGGCACGATCATCGTCGATACGCAGAACAAGTTCCTTTATTTCATCGAGGGCGACGGAAGGGCCATTCGCTACGGCATCGGCGTCGGCCGCGAGGGCTTCGAGTGGCATGGCACCGCCCACATTGCGCTCAAGCGCGAATGGCCGACCTGGACGCCGCCGAGGCAGATGATCCAGCGCCAGCCGGAATTGGAAAAGTTTGCCGGCGGCATGGAGCCGGGCCTGAAGAACCCGCTCGGCGCGCGCGCCATGTACCTGTTCAACAAGGGCGGTGATTCAGGCTATCGCCTGCATGGCAGCCCCGAATGGAATTCGATCGGCAAGGCGATGTCGTCTGGCTGCATCCGGCTGATGAATCAGGACATTATCGACCTCTATGACCGCGCCTCGGTCGGCGCCAAGGTCATCGTTCTCTAGAGGCAGTTTTCGTACGCGGACCGTCTAGGCAACAACGGACGTCCCAAGCAGAAAACCGGGCAATTCGGCCCGGTTTTTTGTTGTTTGCGCGATGCGACGCCTGCTCGGCGGTCAGGACACCGCCGAGAACGCGGTGGGTACCAAAATTTGGTTGATGATTGTCTCGGTGATCTGGCCATCACGCTCGGAGTCTTCCCGCGCCTGCGTCCAGGCAGGGTCCTTCACGAACGCCGTCCAGCGCTCTTCGCGTTCGGCCAGCGATTCCCATGCCAGCATGTAGGTCAGTTCGTTGTTCGAAGCTCCGATCAGCGTGGTAAAGAAACCCGCTTGGCGGATACCGTGCTTTTCCCATAATTTGAGCGTGATCTTGTCGAAGCGATCAAGAAGCGCCGGCAAGCGTCCCGGCAGAGCCCGGTAAACCCGAAGTTCGTAGATCATTTTGGAGTTCCTTCTGACCGATGCGCCGGAAGCGAAGAAATCGGACCAGACGGTCAGCAGGGTAGAATTGTCAAAACGGGCGTCAGGAGACCTGCTCGACCTGCTGCACTTCCGGCACGAAATGGCGCAGAAGGTTCTGGATGCCGTGCTTCAGCGTCGCCGTCGATGACGGGCAGCCGGCGCAGGCACCCTTCATGTGCAGGAACACCGTGCCATTCTCGAAGCCGCGGAAGGTGATGTCGCCGCCATCCTGGGCGACCGCCGGGCGCACCCGCGTGTCGAGCAGCTCCTTGATGGTGATGACCAGCTCCTCGTCGGCCTTGTCGTAGAACTCACCGG
>NZ_RZPB01000524.1:0-4345 GCF_003998535.1 Mesorhizobium sp. M7A.F.Ca.AU.002.02.1.1
GCATAGATGTTGGGCACGCTGGTCTGGAAGGATTGCGGATCGACCTTGATGCGCCCTCTGGAGTCGGCGTCGATGCCGACGACATCCAGGCCCAGGCTGCCGACATTGCCGGTGCGGCCGGCGGCGTAGAGCACAACCTCGGAACGGATGGTGCGGCCATCGGCCAGTTCCACTTCGGCGGCGTCCGGCTTGGAGCGGATCTCCTTCACCGCGCTGCCCAGCCGGATGGTCATGCCGCGATCGCGCATCTGGTGGATGAAATCGTCGACGATCTCGCGGTCGACGAAATCGAGGATGGAGTTGCGCGGCTCGACCAAGGTTACCGGCACGTCGAGCGCGGAAAAGATCGTCGCATATTCGACGCCGATGACGCCGGCGCCGATCACGGTCAGCGTGCGCGGCAAGCGATCAAGCTCCAGCATCTCGTCGCTGTCGAAGACGCGGGTCTTGTCGAAAGGCACGTCGCGCGGGCGGTGCGGCCTGGTGCCGACCGCTATCAGCGCATTGGTAAAACCGACCTCGCTGTAATCGCCAGTGTCTGATGTCAGGCTGACCTTGTTGGGGCCAAGGAATTTCACCGCGGCGCGAGCGCTCTTGACCGTGTTGCGCATGAACTGGTGCTGCAGCACCTCGACCTCATGGTCGAGCGTCTTGTGCAGGCGCTCGACCAGATCGCCGACCGAGATATCCTGCTTGACCCGGTAGCCGCGCCCGTAGAAGCCGCGCTCGCGCCAGCCCGAAAGATTGAGCACCGTTTCGCGCAGCGTTTTCGATGGGATGGTCCCGGTATGCACCGAGACACCGCCCAGACGCCGGCCGCGGTCGACCACCAGCACGGACTTGCCGAGCTTGGCCGACTGCACCGCGGCACGGCGGCCGGAAGGGCCGCTGCCGATGACCAGCATGTCGTAGTCCATATTGCCCCGTCCCCTGTGCGCTCTGCTGCGCCGCAACAAGCTAATGCTATCCGCGCCGCAAATTCAACCAGTTCACATCGGGCCCGACGCCATCGAAGCTGGAGCACCGCTGGAAGCGCGATCTTGATTCCGCCACAGGCCTTCACCATTTCATGGCTGAGCGGTCCGCACCCTATGCCGTGGCCCTGTTACGAGGAAATGACATGAACGCGCGCGTTCTCGACGGCGAAATCATCACCAGCAGGCTCGACGATGTCAGGGCCTATGACGGCGTGCGCACGAAGCGCATCTTCGCCTTCATGATCGACTATGTCATCGTCGCGCTGCTCACCATCCCGTTTGCCATTCTGGTGTTCTTCCTCGGGCTCTTGACCCTCGGGCTTGGCTGGATGCTGTTCGGCATCCTGTTGCCGACTGTGGCCATCCTCTACATCTGGAACACGCTGGGCAGCACCGATCAGGCCACCACGGGCATGAAGATGATGGGCATCCGGCTCGACCGGCTCGACGGCAGGCCGATCGACGGCCTCACTGCGGTTGTCCATTCGGTGCTGTTCTGGGCCGGCAATGTCATCCTGTCGCCGCTTGTCCTGCTGGTAACGCTGTTTTCCGACCGCAAACGCACCTTGCACGATCTTTTACTTGGCACGGTCGTCAGCCGCACCGACCGCTGAAACGGCCCTCTGAAGAGCAGTCGCTACCGATTGAGCACAAATGTGAAGGCGTCGAGTCGACCGCGCCCACATAATCCTGTTGAATTTTTCGCCATCCGCGCCAAAGGTAGAGCGATTCGAAGGAGTGTTTCCAAGGCTCGATGACGCAGCATCCGACCCAGTCGCCGCAGTTCTTCCTGACCGCGCCGTCGCCGTGCCCCTATCTCGACGGCCAGTTCGAGCGCAAGGTGTTCACGCACCTGGTTGGCGACAAGGCGGCGGAGATGAACGACCTGTTGACGCAAGGCGGCTTCCGGCGCTCGCAGAACATCGCCTACAGGCCGGCCTGCGAGACCTGCCGCGCCTGCGTTTCGGTACGCATCCTCGCCCAGGAATTCGTCGCCAGCCGCAACATGAAGCGCGTGCTGCAGCACAATTCCGATCTCGTCGGCTACATGCACAATGCCGAGCCCTCGACCGAACAATATTCCCTGTTCCGCAGCTATCTCGACGCCCGCCACCGCCGTGGCGGCATGTCCGACATGACGGTGCTCGACTATGCGATGATGGTCGAGGACACCCATGTCGACACCAAGGTGATCGAATATCGGCGGCGCGGACCTGACACCTTCATCACCGGCAAGGGACAGGGCGAGCTGATCGCGGTGGCGCTCACCGACAAGATGGCCGACGGCCTGTCGATGGTCTACTCCTACTTCAATCCCGATTTCGAGGAGCGGTCGCTCGGCACGTTCATGATCCTCGACCACATCGCCCGCGCCAGGGCGATGGGCCTGCCCCATGTCTATCTCGGCTACTGGGTCAACGGCTCGCGCAAGATGAATTATAAGATGCGCTTCATGCCGCAGGAGCATCTCGGCCCCAAGGGCTGGGAGCGCTACACCAACGAAGCGGTTTCACGCTGAGCTTTTCCAAGGTCCGCCTTTAAACTGTTTCAAGGCAGGGGATGCTGGTCTTTCAGCCGGTTGGCTGGAGAGAGTGCGCCATTGCACCGGCCGGCCGCCAGCCTGCATTTCATTGCGAAAGTTCCTGCATGTCCTCTCATCACGATCACCAGAAAGGTCTTTTGATAACCGCCATCGGCGGGCTCACGCTGACTGTCGACATACCGTTGATCCGCCTCGCCGACGGTGGCGCATGGACGATCATGCTGCTGCGCACCGGCACAACTTTCGTCGCGGCCATGGTCATCTGGTCGGTCTGGCGGGCACTCAGCCGAAACGCCCCGCCGCTGATCCCCGGCTGGTCCGGCCTGATCGTGGCGATATGCTACGGGCTGACCGGGATCACCTTCGTCACCGCCGTCTACCACACCTCGACCGCCGACCTGGTGTTCATCCTGGCCTTCAACACCGTCTTTGCGGGGTTGCTGTCCTGGATATTCCTGCGCGAGAGGCCGCGGCTGGTGACCATCGCGGCGATGGCGATCATGATCCTCGGCGTGCTGGTCATCGTCGGCGGCTCGGTCGGCACCGGCAAGCTGTTCGGCGATTTCATGGCGCTGTGCTCGGCCTTCTTCATCGCGGTGGCCATCACCATCTCGCGCGCCAGCGGCAAGGACATGGGATTCACCTCGCTCGTCGGCGTCCTTCTGCCGCTCGCGCTGGCGGTCTTCATGGTGTCAGGCGAAGGCTTTCATGTGAACGCGCCATGGTGGATCGTCTTCAACGGCGCCATCATCATGCCGATCTCGTTCTTCTGCCTTGCCGCCGGGCCGAAATACATTTCAGGACCGGAAGTGGCGATGTTCTACCTGCTCGAAACGGTGCTGGCGCCGGTCTGGGTGTGGATGATCTTTGCCGAGGCACCGACCCGCAACAGCCTGATCGGCGGCGGGATCCTGATCGTCACGCTCGTCGCACACTCGCTCTGGCAGCTGCATGAAGGGCGTAAGCGCCGGGTCGACTTCGCGGTGCATCACCCGGTCTAGCGACAATTCGGCTTACGGCGCAAAGCCGGTCGTTATCAGGCGCTGGCTTTCTTCGCCGCATTGGATTCCGGCAGGACCTCGATCTGCGGACCGGACTCGATTTCGGCCGCCGAATCGGCGGCCGTCTCGTCGGCCAGCTCCACTTCGCGCAGCCATTCGCGCCAGATGGCCACGAGCAGCGCCATAAGCACCGGGCCGATGAACAGGCCGAGGAAACCCATAGTCTTGACGCCGCCGATCAGGCCGAAAAAGGTCGGCAGGAAGGGCAGTTTTATCGGCCCGCCGACGAGCTTCGGACGCAGTGTCTTGTCGACGATGAACAGCTCGACCGCACCCCAGAGGAACAGTGCCAGCCCGGCCATCGGCGAGCCGCTGGCGGCGAGGTAGATCGAGACCAGCGTGAAGGACAGCGGTGCGCCGCCGGGGATCAGCGCCATGACGCCGGTCAGGGCGCCAAGCGTGACCGGCGACGGCACGCCGGCCAGCCAGTAGGCGATGCCCAGCACCAGCCCTTCGCCGATGGCGATAACGGTCATGCCGGTCACGGTCGAGGAGATCGTCGCCGGCACGACGCGCGAAATCCGCTCCCATCTGGTCGGCAGGATGCGCTCGCCGAGACGGTCGACCTGGCCCGCAAAGTGCTCGCCGTCGCGATAGGCGAAGAACAGCGCGATCATCATGAACAGCAGCGTCAACAGCAGGCCGAAAGCACTGCCGCCTGCGGCCAGCACGCCGCGATAGATGCTGCCGATATTAGCGCCGCTGACCAGCTGGATCAGCTCACCAATGCCGCCGGGATGGCCGAAATTGGTGGTCCACTGTTC
>NZ_RZPB01000525.1:0-4341 GCF_003998535.1 Mesorhizobium sp. M7A.F.Ca.AU.002.02.1.1
ATTTCACTGCGTATCGCGCTTGCCGCTTCGGCCGCGCTGCTGACGCTCGGCGTCGCCCAGGCCCAGGAAAAGACCCTGAGGATCGGCACCGAAGGCGCCTACCCGCCCTTCAACAACCTTACCGCCGATGGCCAGCTCGTGGGCTTCGATATCGACATCGCCAAGGCGCTTTGTGATGAGATGAAGGTCAAGTGCACCTTCGTCGCCCAGGATTGGGACGGCATCATTCCAGCCCTCCAGGCCGGTAAATTCGACGCCATCGTCGCCTCGATGTCGATCACGCCGGAGCGCAAGGAGAAGGTCGACTTCTCGAACAAATACTACAACACGCCCTCGGCGATCGCCGTGCCGAAGGACAGCACGCTGAAAGGCGTGACCAAGGAAGATCTCGCCGGCAAGACCATCGGCGTCGCCACCACCACCACGCATTTCAACTATGCCTCGAAGACCTACACCGACAGCACCGTGAAGGGCTATCCGAGCAGCCCCGAGGAGCAGGCCGATCTTGCCAATGGTCGTCTCGACGCCATCGAGGACGATATCGTCGTGCTGCAGCAGTTTCTGGACTCGCCTGACGGCGCCTGCTGCAAGATCCTCGGCCAACCTTCGCCGCAGCCGGTCGAGATTTTCGGGCCTGGTGCCGGCATTGCCGTACGCAAGGGCGAAACCGACCTGGTCAACAAGCTCAATTCGGCCATCGCCGCCATTCGCGCCAATGGAAAATACAAGGAAATCAACGACAAGTATTTCAAGTTCGACGTCTACGGCGCCGAGTCCTGATAAGCCAGGTCAAGACGGCGGGGAATTTCCCCGCCGTCTTTCTATTCGTCTTGGGAATGCCGTGAGGATAAGACCGGTCGATGCCAGCCCAGAGCATATGGACACTTCTCAGTTGGGGACCTGAAGGCTGGCTTGACGATATTGCCTATGGCGCACTGATCACCATTGCGTTGGCGCTTGCCACGCTGCCCATCGGATTGACGATCGGCTTTTTCATTGCACTCGCCAAGCAGTCCGAAGAACCGTCGCTGCGCCTTGCCGCCAACATCTACACCACCGTCTTTCGCGGCCTGCCAGAACTGGTGACGCTCTTCCTGTTCTTTTTTGGCATGCCGATCCTGCTGCAGCATCTCGTCAGGTATTTCCGGCCTGACGTCACCATCGACGTCAACAGCTTTGTCGCCGGCATGATCGTGCTTGCACTGATCTTCTCCTCCTATGCCAGTGAGGTTTTCCTTTCCGCCTTCCGCGCCATTCCCAAAGGCCAGTATGAGGGCGGCTATGCCATCGGTCTTTCGAACTGGCTGACCATGCGCAAGGTGATCGTGCCGCAACTGCTGCGCATCGCGTTTCCTGGACTGGAGAACTGCTGGCTCAGCCTGCTCAAGGACACGTCGCTGGTGTCGGTCGTCGGCCTGGCCGAGACGCTGCGCAATGCCAGCATTGCGGCCCGCGTCACCAAGCACGCTTTCCTGTTCTTCGGCGTCGCCTCGCTGGTCTTTCTTGGCCTGGCCGTCCTGTCGTCCTTCGCCACCAATGCGATCCTGCGCTCGCTTGGCCGGCGGGAGGCGCAGCGATGAGCGCCACGGCCACCATGGTCGAACGTCCGCCGCCACGGGCGCGCGGCTGGCCGCGCAGGCGTATCGCCGGTTACGCGCTGGTGGGCCTATGGATTTTGTTCGGAATCGGCATCGTCAGCTATCTCTTCCTTGCCTGGAATCCTGATTTCTTTGCCAAATATGCGCCGGCTTATCTGAGCGGGCTTGGGGTCACGCTGGCGCTGGTTTCCATATCGATGGTACTCGGCGCGATCCTGTCGGTGCCCGTCGCTTACGGGCGCATGTCCAGCAACCGGATCCTGTCCGGCCTCGCCTATTGCTACGTCTATTTCTTCCGCGGCACGCCGCTGCTGGTCCAGACCTATCTGGTCTACTACGGATTGGGCTCGTTCCGCGTCGAACTCCAGTCGGTCGGCCTCTGGGATTTTTTCAAGGACGCGTTCAATTGCGGCGTCTTTGCCTTTGCGCTCAACACGGCCGCCTACCAGGCGGAGATTCTGCGCGGCGCCATAGAGAGCGTGCCAAGAGGGCAATGGGAAGGGGCGGCCTCGCTTGGCCTGCATAAGCTGCAGACGTTGCGCAAGATCATCCTGCCGCAAGCCTTGATCGTCGCCTTGCGGCCCTATGGCAACGAACTGATCCTGATGGTCAAGGCGTCCGCCATCGTCGCCATCATCACGGTCTACGATCTGATGGGCAATGCCAAGCTCGCCTTCGCCAACTCGTTCGACATCCAGGCCTATATCTGGGTCGCCCTCGTCTATCTGGTGATGGTCGAGATATTGCGGCATGGCGTCGAATGGATCGAGCGCCGGATCACCGTTCACCTGAAACGCTGACGATTTTCGATTCGGCTGCACCAGTCGATCAGGCTATACGCGTCTTGACGAATTGAGCGCAGAGCCTAGAGCTTTCGCAGCAAATTCCGTTTCCATTCTGAAGGGCAAGCTCATGGCATCTGTGGCATTTCTCGGTCTTGGCGTGATGGGCTATCCGATGGCCGGACACTTGAAGAACAAGGGCGGCCATGACGTCACCGTCTACAACCGCACCAAGGCCAAGGCCGAGCAATGGGTTGGCCAGCATGGCGGTAGCCTGGCGGCGACCCCTGCGCAGGCCGCCGAGGGCAAGGATTTTGTGTTCTCCTGTGTCGGCAATGACGACGATCTGCGTTCGGTGACGACCGGTCCGGAAGGCGCCTTCAAATCGATGAAGAAGGGTTCGGTCTTCATCGACAACACCACCGCCTCGGCCGAGGTCGCTCGCGAGCTGGCGGCGGCGGCGCTAGCCGGCGGGTTTTCGTTTCTCGATGCGCCGGTCTCGGGCGGCCAGGCCGGCGCCGAGAACGGCGTGCTGACCGTGATGGTCGGCGGCGAGCAGGACGCTTTCGACAAAGCGAAGCCTGTCATCGACGCTTTTGCCCGCATGGTCGGCTTGATGGGGTCGGCCGGTGCCGGCCAGCTCACCAAAATGATCAACCAGATCACCATAGCCGGTCTCGTCCAGGGCTTGGCCGAAGGCATCCATTTCGGCAAGAAGGCCGGGCTCGACATCGAGAAGGTGATCGAGGTGATTTCCAAGGGCGCCGCGGGCTCCTGGCAGATGGAGAACCGCCACAAGACGATGAACGCCGGCAAATATGATTTCGGCTTCGCCGTCGACTGGATGCGCAAGGATCTCGGCATCTGCCTGGCCGAGGCCGACCGCAATGGCGCCAGACTGCCGGTCACCGCACTCGTCGACCAGTTCTACAAGGATGTGCAGGCGATGGGCGGCAAGCGCTGGGACACGTCCTCGCTGCTCGCCCGTCTCGAAAAATAGGTCTCTGCCGTGGCAGAGCTCTCGCCTCAATCCAGTGCCGCGGAAATCGTCGCCCATCTTCGCGCCATCGGATCCGAGCAGAACCGCCTCGGCATGTTGCGCTACGGCATCAAGATCGACCGTGCACTTGGCATCTCGCACGGCATGCAGCGGCAGATCGCGCGGACGATCAAACGCAACCACGAGCGCGCCTTCGAGCTATGGGACAGCGGCATCATGGAGGCGCAGTTCATTGCCTCCGTCACGGCTGACCCGAAACGGTTTTCTGCTGGAGATGCAAGACGATGGGCGGCGAGTTTCGACTCCTGGGACATCGTCGACGGCGTCTCGGATCTCTTTGTCGATACGGACGCCTGGAAAGAACTGATCGCCGAGTTTGCGGCCGACGAGCGGGAGTTCGTTCGGCGCACGGCCTTCGCCATGATGGCCTGGTCTGTCGTCCACCGGAAGCAGGAGCCAGGGGCGACCTTCCTCTCCTTCCTGCCGATCATCGAAACGCACGCGAACGACAGCCGCAATTTCGTGAAGAAAGCCGTGAACTGGGCGCTTCGGTCGATCGGTAAGCGATCGATGAACATGCACGGTGCCGCCCTGGCTGTCGCCGAACGACTGGCGCAGTCGGCAGACAAGACGGCGCGCTGGATCGGCAAGGACGCCGTAAGGGAGCTGACCAATGCCAAGACGCTCGCGCGGATCGCCGCCAGGAAAGGCTGACGGCGCGCGTTCCGCCATGTCAGGATCTCGCCGACATGTGAAGTGGCTGCCGACATGTGATGCGCCTCGAGCGTTGACGTCTTTGGCAGCGGCGTCTTTACTTGAGGCTCAAAGGAAGCGGCCGATGAGCAATCCTCTAAAATCAACCCTGGCGCTCGCTGCCGCTTTGTTTGTGTCCGCTGCCGCCGATGCCTCGGCCGAGACTGCGCACATATTCTGGAAGGATCTGCGTCCGGCTACGCAATCC
>NZ_RZPB01000526.1:0-4337 GCF_003998535.1 Mesorhizobium sp. M7A.F.Ca.AU.002.02.1.1
GTTGTGGTAAAGGTGAAGGTCGGAGCCGCAGATGGCACAACTCGTCACCTTGATAATCGCGTCCCGTTCATCCTCAATTTCTGGATCGGAGACCTGATCGCAGCGTATGTCTTCCTTACCGTGCCAGACCAACGCACGCATAGCCCGCTCCTCTGTTGGCAAGGTCGATCGGGACCCGCGCTTGGCAAGCGGGCATGCTATTCATCGACCGTTCCCGCCGCCTGTCGAACCGCAATGGCCGACCTATGTTCCGGGAGCTTGAGAGAATATTTTGGGCCATTCCAAACGGCGCCTTCGCCTGACCGCGACTCGCTTGCCGCTCCGTCTGAAGTCGGCTCCTCAGTCTTGATGCAGCTACGGCATGTCTTCGTTGTTTGTGCCATGCACGTTGGAGCCGTGCAGGAGGGACTGGATTTCGTCTAGATCGATGTTGCCGTCACCATTCTCGTCGATGCTATTGAACATCCTGCCGACCGCGCTTTGAACCTCGGCCTCGGACAGTGACCTGTCGCCATCCGTGTCCAACAGGCCGAACATAAGTCGCATGCCGGCACCGCGCATCTTTTGGTGACCACGGTGTCGAGCCATTCTGTGTCCTCTGCCCCAGTCGCCACGATTTCGCCAATGGTCGCCATGCCGGCTAGCTTCATCGGGGCGGTCAGCATGCCCGTTGCGGTCGCCCTGGTCGTTGCGGCTATCTTCGTCACGGAAAGCTTCTTCAGAACCGCGATCCTGGTGCATCCTCTCCCGGACAGCTTGCTCAACCATCTGGCGGATTATTTCGCGTGTCTGTTCACCCCCCTGTCCGTTTGCGTTCGACCCGGCGCCGGGTTGTTCGGTCGCCGTCGTGGGTGCAGGCGTCGTGGGTGCCGGTGTTCCGCTTGACTGGGCGAGCGCCGGGGACGTGAGGGCTATGAAAGTGGCGGCGGCGGCCGTCGTGCTGTGTGGAAATCTCATGGCATGCCTCCATCGAACCATCGGCCGTGTTTGTTTGGGTCAAACTGGGGCTCGGTCTGATTGTTCCCTCAAGGGGATGAGTCACGGCGAAGTTACAGGCCATGTGCCCGTGGGCGCAGGGCGACCACAACCAGAATGGTGGAGATGGTGATGGCATTCATGTCGTCGTAGCCGCCTTCTGGAATGGCGGAACGTGCCAAGGTGTTGCAGCGCTGTGGTGGAGCTTGCTTCGCTGCCGCGGCCTGCAGGGCGAGAGATCGCGCATCTCGATCTGCATCCACACGACTGGAAGCCAGAACAGGCCGGTAATGAGGTAAAGCAGGATCGAAAAGCGCAATCCACCCCTCGGTCGGCGAATAGGCGGAATGCCAGGCGAGGGCATGAGCCACCACCGCGGTTGCAGTGAACACGAATTCAGCGATCACGCGATGCGTGCGACCGCTACGATAGTCGCGGAATTTGCGGTCTGATGGGCGAGCAGCATGAACAAGGCGATGCCGGCCGGACGGCGAGTTGTTCGCAGACCGCCTCGGACGGTTCAGTGCAAGGATCAAATCCCCCTGCGCCGCTCATGGACGCAGCGCCAGCTCAGGAACCTGATCGGCGGGATCCGCGATGTTCATGGACCCGATTCCCGGCGGAAGTGCGGCATGTGGGCTGGATCGTTTGACAAGCGATCGGAATGTCAGGAAACCAGAGCGAGGCGGCGCGGCACAACCGGCGGCCAGCGCCTTGGCGAAGGTCACGCATGTCGACCTGCTGACCGCACGTCGGCCAGATGTAGGAATATCCTTCTTGGGCTCGCCGCTGTAGAGCTTGCCGGGAATTGATCCACCAAGATCGGATTGCTCGTCATATCCATCGACTTGTCTCAAATGTTAGCGAACTGTTCTGCGCTTATTCCCGTCCGCTCGGTCAAAGTCTAACGATCAGGGAAGCACATTGGAAAGCACATGCGGTAACGGTTGATTCAACCATTGCTGGTATGTTGGTGTGGGTGGCGACTCCGACAGTTGGGCGGGCGCTTCAGTGCCGGAGCCGCCTGCGCAGTCCGGTTGGGGTTTGACCGCGCCGTCCTATAATGGGACAGCGCGGTCAACGATTCGTTAAAATGCTCCGGAGCTAATTAAACGTGTGCTAAATTGAATCGCAGTGTTGCGAGTCAGCTCATGCGTTTGAAGGTCATCAGGCTATCGCGCAGGAAGGACGAGGCGGTGTTAGCCGTCAGTCATTCTATCTCACGCGCTGACGACCTCTGGCGCCTTCCAAGTCATCGATTGTAATCATCGATCACTGCTTGATGTATGGCTAGCGACAGTGACTCACCAAAGACATGAACTCAGAAAAGAAACCAACGAAAGCTGGACCGTGTTTAACGTGTTGACTGGGCAGCCAGCAGAGGGTGACGTGGCAAGGCTTGAGCGCCCAACCTATGCCTGCAGCATCAAGAATATGATCCTGCCAAGAGCGCCTAAGAGCAGGGCAAGCTGCATGTGCGTCATCCTGACAACCAATCGCCAGGATTTTGCGGCTTGAGCCGCGAGCTCTTGTCTCCCCTATGGCAACAGGGTCTTTGCCGAAGGACGCTTCGAGCCGCTTATGCTAAGCTGCTTTCACTGCGATATCTGAAATGCAGGCAGGACGTCCGCAACCCCGGAAAGCCAAGGGGTGGATTGGGATCGAGAACGCGACGATCGCGATCACCGTCGAAGGCATTGATCGCGCCGATTCCAATGTGCGCCGTGTCGGACTTCCGGCTTTTAGACCATGCGACAGCTCCCTGACTCGAGAGGCGAACCCACTACGGCGCACTAGACGCGGAAAGGGAGAATGCTGGTTCAGTGGGGGCCTTTGGGCCCAACGGACCGCACCGGCCACTACGGAAGAGATTTGGACAGTCCGCGGTGCTCAAGCCATAGTTCGATGTGTTCATGGCGCGAGGGGGCGCCTGCTATCTTGACATGGTGCGCGGTCACAGCGTGGACCTCCTGAATGGCGAAGACCCGAAACATGGATGGCCAGGCAATTCGCTCGTGTAGCAACGCGTCCGGGGCAACCGAGTCTTCACGGTTTATGGTCGCGTCCCGCCGCAGGCCACTCCTTCCGCAGGCGTATACACCGACACGGTTGTCGTCACTGTGACCTATTGAGCGATGAAGGCCTTTCCGACAAGACCTTGGTCCGAATTGACATTTACCTGACCCGCTCGAATGATCCGGCCAATGCAGGGGCAGGGATCATGCTGGTAACAAGCATCGCGAACGGCACCTTCGAGCCGGAGGAACTGTCTCTTCTCCAGGGGCTGTTCGATATGCTTTGTGAGCTGCGCGGCATTAACCGCGAAAGCCCCGAAGCTACGACGGCTGCCGAAAGCCTGATTGCACGTTACAAAGCCGGCCTTCGCGGCGATGAACTTTTTTCTATCGGTCGCGCCGGAGTAGCTGCTGCTCCAACTCTCTTCAGGCAATCCATCGGGAACCATTAAGGTCACAAAGGGGTTGGGCTCGGTCAAACCGTGCGGGCCAACCATGCAAGAGCTTTCTCCCGAGCAACAGCAGGCTACATCGCGTCTCATTCGGTCGTGGATTACTTCAGAGACGCTGCGCCATCAAATCCGCCAACTGCTGGGAGGTCCAGCAGATTGGGATGTGACCGAGCAGCATCGGTCCATGCTTGACGAGCTGGATCGGAAGCTGAACGAATGACCCATGGCACAGCAGCGGTACGACTTAAGGCAAGAGCCAGGTGGAAGCTGGACGGTGTTCGACGTGTTCACCGGCCTGGCGGCTGATGCGTGGGGCGCGCCGGCTGAAGGTCTGGACATGGGACATGCCGACGATCTGGTTGGCCTGCGAACGACATTGACCTGAAGCGTAGGGTCGCCCGAGGTGACTTCTAACCGTTGCTTCAATCTTCCCGCCGACCGCATCGACAGATGGTGATTTGGCAGGCTCGCCTATCGTGCTCTCTACCCGCTGCAGGATCGTATCGAGGGGCTCCGCGACCAGGATCTCGGCGAGCGGTCGATAGACGAATCCCAGGGACTCGGCGCGAGCAGACAGCTGAAGGCCCTTGCGATCCTCGGATTTGACTTCGCCGCGTCGGGAGTAACCCGTCCTTTCAGCGTGCGCAGCCCAATGGTAACTCCTGGGCGTCTTGCTCCCAGCGCTACAGCTCGAACCGCAGTTGACGTTGATCCGGCGGCAACACATCGCCTAGCGACGAAGCGTGACGCCATTCGGATGAGTTTCATGCCGCCCGTTCGCCAGGCGCTTCAATTGCCAAAGGGGGTGCGGTTCTATGTCAAAAGGGTAGGTCGGCACGATCAGATTACCAAGCAAGGGTGACGGTGACCGTGCCGACCGGCACTGGTCATAAGG
>NZ_RZPB01000527.1:0-4330 GCF_003998535.1 Mesorhizobium sp. M7A.F.Ca.AU.002.02.1.1
TTGCAGAACTGGGACTGGTCGGCGAAGCCCCAGCGGTAAGCGATCTCGGCTACGCTGCTGATGTTGGTCACCGACATCAGCTCCTCGGCGCAAAGTTCAAGCCGGGCGTCGCGGATGAAGCCGTTGATCGACTGGTTGCTGTCCTGAAAAAGGACCTGCAGGTAACGCAGGGAGATGCCGCAGGCATCAGCCACCGCCTGCGGGCCGAGGTCGGAATTCTTCAGATTGTCGCGAATATACTGCTCGGCACGATGCAAATGGCCGGCCCGGATCGACGAGATGCTGCTGTCCAGCACGCGATCGTCGCTCACGATCGACAGGCACAGCATTTCCAGGATGTGCCTGCCCATCATCTCACGAGCGACTTCAGTGATCTCATCGAGATGACCGATCGTGGTTCGCACCGTGTCGAGGAAGAGCGCGGCGATGCCTTGGGTCGCGTCGAAACTGAGCGCACTGAGCCGTTCGGCGGATCCGATCCGTGCCCGAACGCTCGATGATGGTACCTTGAGGACCCACAGCGCGTTTGGCTTGCCGTGCCAGAATTCGTAAGGCGCATCTCCCCGCTCGACGAGAAAGCCCCCCGGCCTGCAATTGACGGTTCTCGACCCTTGCGAGAAATTCACCTCCGACATCTCCGGGATCGTGATGAGCAGGCTGGCGTCACGCTCGTTGAGGAAGTGGCGGCGGTGGCGACGATAGCTTACGGCATCGCAGCGCATTTTAGACACGCTGACGAGCCCAAGCGAGAAGGTTTCCAGCGTGCCTGAAAATTCGCGACGGTTCCGATACTCGGTGTCGAGCGGAAAATAGGCTTCGGTAACAGCGGCTTGCCAGGCATCACCGCCTGCGGGACCGCCGATCGTATCGACGACGTATTTCATTCCCCGACCTTTCTGGTTGACCCGGTTGTCCCGGTGTTGTTCCGAAGATTACAGGAATTCACCGGCGCGTATTGGTCAAAAACGAATAAACTTATGTGGTCGGTTGGCCCAGGACCGGAGCTCGCGACGGTTGCAGTTGTCGTCACGATCAGTGTGCAGCTGATCAAACCAGCCTTGGCGCGCAAACCGCCAGCCGACTTGGAACCATGCATTCTTTTCGCACACTCATTCAGGAAAAGTTGTCGGCTTCCAGATGTGGGCGGAAATGATGTCCTGCAGTTCCGTGCGTACGGAAGAGTGGCAGCAGCGTGTAGCGGCGGAAAGCGACAATGTCCGCCTCGTCCTCAATCGAGAGCACCCTCGATCTCGGTTCCTTCGGACCAGTCGATAGATCGGCGACCGAAGCTCGCCTCTTCCACTTCGCAACCGTCTTCCGGTTGATCCCGTAGCGCTTGGCCAGCCCCTCAGGTTCTCTTGACTATGCTGTATCGCTCGACGGACCGCCTCTGTCGTTTTGGCGCTCCCATGCAGAACTTGGCCCATAGCGCATCCTTTCATTCGGGAGACAAGGATGCTCCATAAAGCCCGGGATCAAACATCTAGGATCATCAGATCCAGCACCAAAGAAACAGAGGGGCTGTCGGCAGGGAACATGCAGACCATGAGCGACTGGTTGTCGGCTTGTCTCCGACTGCTCTGCGTCAGAATCACCTCAAAAGCGAAGTCGCTTGGCTAATCCGTCATTTCTGGCGAAAGGCGGAGTGGAACGACACAACCAGCGGGCCCAGAATGTAGTCGAGCGCGGTGCGTTCCTCGGTGACGATCATGACTGACGCTGGCATGCCCGGATAAAGCGCAATCTGTGGGGCTGCTGCCAATTCCACCGGATCGACCGCTACGTCGGCAAGATAGTAGGGAAACCCGGTCTTGCTGTCGGTAATGCGATCCGCCGAAATGCGGGAGACGCGGCCATGAATTATGGGTATTGAGCGCTGCTTGTAGGATGTGAAACGAACTTCGGCAGCCATATCGGGTCGCAGGTTCGATATGTCCTCGACGCGAATCTGGGCCTGGACGATCAGCGAATTTTCGGTCGGCACGATATCGAGGATGGTCTGGCCCGGCGAAACGATCGCGCCTATCGAGAAGACGCTGAGATCCATCACCTGGCCGTCATACGGCGCGCGCACCTCGGCTCGGTCCATGGCAGCCTGGGCGGCAAACATCTTGGGCACGAGGTCGGAAAGGCTCGATTGCGTATCGATCAGCATGGCCGACAGCTTGGCTCGGCGCTCATTTGTCAATTGTGCGATCTGGCTTTCGAGTTCGGCTTTGCTCTGTTGGCTGCCGCCGATCGCGCCGAGGTTCTCATCGATCAGGCCCTGCAGATCCGAGGCGGATCTTTCCAGCTCCAGGATGCGTGGGCGGGTCGTCAATCCGGCCTTGAGCAGCTTCGACAGGCTGGCCTTCTCGTTGATCGTCGATTGCAACTGGGCATGGTAAGATTCGACCCGAGACTGCTTGCCCTGGATCTGCTCCTCGAGTTCGGCAATGCGCCGCTCGAGGATCTGCCTGGCGCCGGCCATCGAGGCGCGTTGGCTTTCCAGATCGGCGATCTGGTTTGCCATTGCATCCCTAAGGTAGTCTTCGTGCTCTTTGAGAATGTCCTTGGGAAAGGCAACAACCTCGCTGCCGTCCAGTTCGGCTCGGATCCTGGCATCGGTTGCGCGCAACAGCGCATATTGCTGGGCATAAAGATTGAACTCGGACCGAATCCTGGTGTCGTCCAGCTTCAGCATTATGTCGCCCTTCCTGACGACGTCGCCATCCTTGACGCGGATCTCCTTCACCGTACCGCCGTCGAAGTGCTGTACGCTTTTGCGATTGCCATCCACCTTGACGATGGCGTCGGCAAGCACGGCGCCGTTCAGCGGGGCAAAGGCCGCCCAGCCGCCAAAGATGCCAAAGAAAGCAACGATGATCAGCAGACCTATATAGGCCGGCACCCGGATCGAATCCGGGGCCAGAATACCGGCGTCGCCAGGCAGGCTCCGGTAGGTAAGCGCGCCGTCGCTCATCGCTCTCTCCAAACACGGCTCATTGCGTTGCCACCGCCATTGGCGCCGCGCGCTGGTTGAGGAGCGCCACGATCTCGTTTCTCATGCCAAAGGCCTCGACGGCGCCATCGCGCAACAGGAGGATCTTGTCGACATTCGCCAGGGTCGAGGGCCGGTGAGAGACGATGATCACCGTACTGCCGCGGCGCTTGAGTTCGATCGCGCAGTCGCTCAGCGCGCGGTCGCCATCGGCATCGAGATTGGAGCTGGGCTCGTCGAGAATGATCAGGTTCGGAGTTCCGAACACTGCGCGGGCAAGAGCAATCCGTTGGCGATATCCTCCTGACAGCACTGCGCCGCCTTCGCCGATCTGCGTCTCATAGCCTTGCGGCAGGCGGATGATCATCTCATGCACGCCGGCGAGCCGCGCGGCCTCGATGACCTCCTGGTCGACATTGGTCTTGAAGCGGCCGATGTTGGCGGCGACGGTATCGGAGAAGAGTTCGATATCCTGCGGCAGATAGCCGATGTGGTCGCCGAGCGCGTCGTGTCCCCATTGCGACAGGTCGGCGCCGTCCAGCCTGACGGTACCACGGCTGGGTTGCATGACGCCCGCGAGATGACGCGCCAGCGTCGACTTGCCGGCGCCGGAAGGGCCGACGATTCCCAGCGTCTCGCCTGCTTCCAGCCGGAACGATACGTCCCGCAGAAGCACTTTCTGCTGGCTTGCAATTGCAAAGCTGACCTGCTCAACCGAAATCTTGCCGGTGGGCTTGGGCAGGTTGAACGATCTTTCGCTCTGCGCGCCCCCGTCGACCAGCTTCTCGACCCTTGCCAACGCCGCCCGCCCCAGGATCAGGCTGCGCCAAAGGCCGACGATCTGCTCGACCGGCTGTAGCCCCCGGCCCAGCAAGAGGCTCGCGGCGAACATGGTGCCGCCGGTGATCTGCCGTTCGATCACCAGATAGGCGCCGAGGCCGAGGATCAGCGACTGCATGGTGAGCCGCAGGAAACGGATCAGACCCGACATCAGTGCGGCGCGATCGCTTGCCTCCGCCTGGCGCCGCAGCGCCAAATTGCGGTCGCGTCCCCAGCGGCGGATGAGGCCGTCGATCATCCCCATGGCGCGAACGACTTCGGCGTTTCTGAGGCTCATCTCGGTGAAATTATAGTTGGTCGTCGCCAGGTCGTTGGCCTGCTTCAGCGGCGAACGCACGATATATTCGTTTAGCACCGCCATGGCGACCAGAAGCAGCGAGCAGCCCAGCGCGAAGAAGCCGAGCCAGGGATGCAGCAGGAAGATGATGCCGATGTAGATGGGCGACCATGGCAGGTCGAACAAAGCGTGGATGCCGCTGCCGGTGATGACCTGCCTGAACGTGTCGAAGT
>NZ_RZPB01000528.1:0-4329 GCF_003998535.1 Mesorhizobium sp. M7A.F.Ca.AU.002.02.1.1
GATGAGGAGAAGCGGATTGCCGGCGTCGCCGGCGCGCCGAAACCCGCGCCCGCCAGCCCCTTCATTCCGGCATATTCGGCCAGCGCCGGGCGGGCGACCAGCCCGTCCAGCCAATCCAGCGCCAGCGGCCGGTCCAACACGTGCTGGTGCGGATCGCGGCCGAGCAGCAGCTTGCCGACGGTCTCGTAGGTCTCGATGTCGTCGGCGAACCAGCCGAACGTGTCAAGGCTCGGCGCCAGCTTCATCGTGCCGTCGAGCGAAATGCGGCCATGCGTGGTGCGCAGCCCGATCAGTCCGCAAAAGCTCGCCGGCGCGCGGATCGAGCCGCCGGTGTCGGAACCAGTGGCGATATCGGCCAGCCTGCCCGCCACCGCCGCCGCCGACCCCGATGAGGAGCCGCCGGTGACGCGGTCGGGTGCCGCCGGGTTCACCGGAAACGAGAAATGCGCATTCTGACCGAACAGCGCGAAGGCGAGCTCGTCGGTCTGCGTCTTGCCGACGAAGCGTGCGCCGGCATCGAGGATCATCTGCACGGCGGGTGCGGTGCGCGAGGCTGCGTGGCTTTCGGCGAATTTTTGCAAATTGCCGCAACCGGTGCGGTAGCCGGCGACGTCGTATATGTCCTTGACGGCCAGCCGCAGGCCGGCCAACGGGCCGAGCTGGGCATGTGCCACGGGCATCTGGCGAAGATCGAGAAAGGCGTTGAGAGGGCCGTGCGTGCCTGTCATCGTTCGATATCCGGATACGGTTGCCGCAACATTGTTCGACGCCAGAAATTTTACAACCTGCGATACGATTTTTATTGATTGTGAAAGTCTTCGCCCTTATATCGCGCTTGCCCAAAGTCGCACGTGCCTGTGGGTGTCCGCCGATCCTCGAATGGTGAGGGAAATCGGTAAGGTAACTGGAGCCAACCCCTCCAGTCGGTCTAGCGGCCAACCGCCAGCCCGAGGACACCTTGAAGCAACGACGGTGCGGGCCTTTCTGGTGTTCTGCCGGTTGTCCAAAAACCGGGGTTACTGAAGAGGCACACCTTCATTGCCGGCAGTGCGGACGGGTCTCCCATCCAAGCCAAGGCAGACAAAGCGAACCGAGGCCGGGCAAGGCCAAGGTTCACCGCCGCGAGACGGCGCTTCATGGTTCCGGGGTCTCCACCGGCTGGTTCCATGGATTTCCGTCCCGCCTTTGTCCACCGCGAGTTCGCGAGGCCGACAGCCCGCGTCCCGCAGCCTTATTGCGCGCCGAAAGGCGCTGATGGAGAGACCCCGATGGCCACCCAGCGCATCCTTGACTTCCTCGCCACCCGACGTCCGACCGGCCCCTGCCTCGTCGTCGACCTCGATGTCGTGCGCGACAATTTCCGCGCCTTCGAGAAGGCGCTGCCCGATTCCAGGATCTACTATGCGGTGAAAGCAAACCCGGCGCCGGAAATCCTGCGCCTGCTTGCTGCGATGGGCTCGTCCTTCGACACCGCTTCCGTTGCCGAAGTCGAGATGGCGATGGACGCTGGTGCACCGGCGGACCGCATCTCCTTCGGCAACACCATCAAGAAGGAGCGTGACATCGCACGCGCCTACCAGCTCGGCATCCGCCTGTTCGCCGTCGATTGCGTCGAAGAGGTCGAGAAGATCGCCCGCGTCGCGCCCGGTGCGCGCGTGTTCTGCCGCGTGCTGACCGATGGCGAGGGCGCCGAGTGGCCGCTGTCGCGCAAGTTCGGCTGCGTGCCGGCGATGGCCGTCGACGTGCTGCGCCATGCCAAGGGGCTCGGCCTCGACGCCTATGGCGTGTCGTTCCATGTCGGCTCGCAGCAGACCGACCTGACCGCCTGGGACCGCGCGCTGGCCGACGCCAAGGTGGTGTTCGCGACGCTCGCCGAGGAAGGCATCGTCTTGAAGATGGTCAATATGGGCGGTGGTTTCCCGACGCGCTATCTGCGTGACGTGCCGGCCGCCCAGGCCTATGGCCAGGCGATCTTCTCGGCGCTGCGCAAGCATTTCGGCAATGCCATTCCGGAGACCATCATCGAGCCGGGCCGTGGCATGGTCGGCAATGCCGGCGTCATCAAGTCGGAAGTCGTGCTGATCTCGAAGAAGGCCGCCAACGACAATGTGCGCTGGGTGTTCCTCGACATCGGCAAGTTCGGCGGCCTGGCCGAGACGATGGACGAGGCGATCCGCTACCCGATCGTCACCGCGCATGACGGCACGGAGACCGCACCTTGCGTGCTCGCCGGCCCGACCTGCGATTCGGCCGACGTGATGTACGAGAAGACGCCCTATCTGCTGCCTTTGTCGCTGACCATCGGCGACGAGGTGCTGATCGAAGGCACCGGCGCCTACACGACCACCTACTCGGCGGTCGCCTTCAACGGCTTCGAGCCTCTCCGATCCTACGTGATCTGACGGCGCTTGCTCAGCGCATTTTCGAACGGCGAACCGGACACAACTTCGCCTGAAAATGCGCTGAGAGAGCCGATCAGATCATCCCAGGTGGGCGACTTTCGTCCACCCGGGCTCGCCTGTGGAACAGATCTCCGCTCGCCAGGGATTACGGAAATGGAAATGCCAGTTGAAATTGGGGGCCACGCACCGGCCTTTGTGATGGTTGCCGAAACCGCCGCCGATGTTGCGGCGCGCGAGGCGTTGCTCGATCGGGCGATGGGGCCGAAGCGCAGGAAAAAGTCGTCGGAGAAGCTGCGGCGTGGCCGGCGGCCCTCGGAAGGCCTGGTCTTCGTCGCCCGCGATGGCTCGGGCGGCGTCGCCGGCACCGTGCGGCTGTGGGACGTCAGGCTGGGCGAGGGCGGTGCGGCTGCGCTGCTGCTTGGCCCGCTTGCCGTCGATCCGTCGCTCAAGAACGCCGGCATCGGCTCGGCCCTGATGCGCCATGCCATCGCCGAGGCGGCACGTCTTGGCCATGCCGCGATCCTTCTGGTCGGCGATGCGCCCTATTACGCGCGCTTCGGCTTCTCGGCCGAGAAGACCGGTTCGCTTGCCATGCCGGGACCCTATGAGCGGCACCGCCTGCTGGCGCTGGAACTGGTGGAAGGCGCGCTTGACGGCGTGCACGGCACGCTGAGGGCGGCCGGCCGCAAGCTGAAGGCGCAGGAATTGATATCGGCGGCCTGAGATACGAAGCCGCCAGCATTTCATGCAAAAACGCCGCCCGAAAAGGCGGCGTTTTTTCGCGATTGGTGGGCGCCACCTTGGGCGCCTGCATGCCTTCAGCCGATCAGCTGGCTGAGCGCCATGGCAACGGTCATGTCGCCTTCGACCTTTATCTTGCCGGTCATGAACGCCATTGTCGGGTTCAGGTCGCCAGCGATCAGCGAATCGAGATCGTCGAGCGAGAGCTTGATGGTGCAGTCGGTGGGTGCATCGGTGTTCGAGACGGTTGCGCCGTCGATGACGATGACGCCGTCGCTGCCGGTGTCGAATTTCACGGAACGATCGAACCCGCTGCTGGCCACGCGCGACTTGATCTTCTCGGCAATCTCCTGAACGCTCACGCTGTTCTCCTTGTCTGGTTGCATCTGTCTCGCAACGGCGCTTCGATCCAGCCGAAGCCCGTGCCGCGGTTTCGCGATCACGGTCGCTGCCGCATATAGCTTTGCGTTGACGTTTACGTCAACGCGAATTCAGGCGGTTGGTTCCTGCCGTTGCGGCAGGCGAGCCTGGAGGAGGCCGGAAATGCGAGCCCGGCAACTCAGTGTTCCTTGAACGCCTTGGTCATTTCGCTCGCCGTCTCGCTTTTCTTGCGGCGCAGCCAGTTGTCGCGGATTTCGTCCTTCGACAGGAAATTGACCTGGTCGATCAGAACCTCATGCACCAAAGGCGCCCCGACACGCGTGTTGACGGTATCGCGGATGGCGGCGCGGAAGGCATCGAGATCGATCGTCGCCTTGTTGGTGAAGTCGATCTGCGGATTGGAATAGAGGTAGGAATAGACCTGGTCGGTGATCAGCGCTTCGGCCGGAATGGACAGTTTCTTGATCTGCTCGGGTTCGACCGTGTAGACAAGCTTGGTCAGGAAATAGCCGCCGATCTCGGAATCGCGGATCAGCGGCACCGAAATGATGTCGGTCTTGACGTAGTCGAGGCCGCCCAGCATCGGCTTCGGCGTTTCGCCGACACCGCGCTCGCCGGCCGCCTGGAAAGAATAGAACACGGCGCCCAGCGTTGCGGCGCAGATCCAGACGGCGATGGCGATGACCTTGATCATCGGGCCTTGTCAGTCCCTTGGTCAGTCCCTTGCAATGGCAACGCGGCACGGCGCCGTTGCCGAGGCAGGATCTCCGATGTGTCGCCTGTGTTCGCCATCACGCCTTTATCC
>NZ_RZPB01000529.1:0-4323 GCF_003998535.1 Mesorhizobium sp. M7A.F.Ca.AU.002.02.1.1
GGGGGTCGTGCCCCAGGCGAGGGCGGCGACCGCCGGTGCGTTGCCGGCTTGGCTCACAGGAAACCTCCATCGACGATCAGCATCTGCGCCGTCAGCATGCGCGAAGCGTCCGAGGCCAGGAACAGCACCGTGCCGACGATGTCGTCGGGCTGCATCACCTGTTTTATGCACTGCTTGGCGACATGGGCGGCAAGCCCCTGTTCGGTCACCCAGAGCTCCTTCTGCCGCTCGGTGATCACCCAGCCGGGTGCGATGGCGTTGACGCGGATGCCGTCCACACCGAGCTTGCCGGCCAGCCCCTTGGTCAGACCGAGGATACCGGCCTTGGCGGCCGTGTAGGAGGGCATGTCGGGGTGGTTGATCAGATAGGACGTCGAGGTGAAGTTGATGATCGAGCCGCCGCCGGCCCGCTTCATGCCCGGCGCCACCGCTTGCGCGGTGAAGAAATGCGGCCTCAGATTAATGGCTTGGTTGTTGTCCCAGAACTCGACCGTCACGTCTTCGACGGCGTGGCGTTCGTCCCAGGCCGCATTGTTGACCAGCACGGTGACATCGCCGTGCGCCTCGGCAGCCTTCGCGGCGGACGCCCGCAGGGCCTCGACATCGCGCAAATCGGTCTTGAGGTAGAGCGGCCGGCGGCCGAATTCTTTCTCGATGCGGTCGGCAAGAGCTGTGCTTGGGCCGTCGGCGATGTCGATGAAGGCGACATTGGCGCCCTGGCGCACAAAACCCTCGGTCAGTGCCGCGCCAATTCCGGAGCCGCCGCCGGTGATCAGCACCGAGGCTCCTTCGAGGTCGGCAAAATGCGCCGATGGCATCATCGTTGTTGTCTCCCAGCGCATGACCCCGAAAATCGGATCGATTTTCGGAAAGGGATCATGCGCAAATGTTAAATGCTACAGCGTCCTTTGCGCGTCTTGAAAGACGCGCGGCGCCGTAGCGTGATCGGCGCGCATCCTAGCCACGCAAGGCGCGCGGGCAAGGGCGAACCGCCGAATTTCAGGGCTTATGTCAGACAAAACGACAATGCGCCGCACCGGATGCGCACGGCAGCACCGTCGGGGTTGGGGATCTCGGAGGACCGCCGGTCAGATCGCCTTGGCGCGCAGGGCGCCGCGGAAGGAATCGCGGAGATAGCCGAGCGTGGCGTCGGCATCGACCGGCTTGCCGAACAGATAGCCCTGTCCGCCGGCGCAGCCAAACTGGACCAGGCGATCGGCCTGCGCTTCCTGCTCGATTCCTTCGGCGACGACGTCCATGCCGAGCCCTTCGCACATTGCGAGGATAGCGCGGATGATGTGTTCCGACGGCCTGTCGTCGAGAATGGAGGAGACGAAGGCGCGATCGATCTTGAGCTTGTCGAAATGGAATTCGCGCAAGCGGCCGAGCGAGGACTGGCCGGTGCCGAAATCGTCTAGCGAGACGCGGATGCCGACGCGGCGCAGATCCTCGACGATCTGCGCGGCCGAGGCCGGGTCGTTCATCAGGCCGGTCTCGGTGATCTCGATCTCCAGCCGGCGCGGATCGAAGCCGGTGCGGTCGAGGATCGCCAGTATGTGCAGGCCGGTGTTCTGGTCGACGAGCTGCGAGGGTGACAGGTTGAACGACAGGAACAGGTCCTTCGGCCAGCTTCTGGCGGCCTCCGTCGCCTTGCGCAGCACCAGCTGCGACAACGGGCCGATGATGCCGCGCTCCTCGGCGATGGGAATGAAGACGGTCGGCGGCACGGAACCCAGGTCGCGGTCGGTCCAGCGCGCCAGCGTCTCGAAGCCGATGGTGCGGCGCGTGGCGAGATCGACGATGGGTTGGAAATGCGGCTCCACTTCGCCGGCCGAGACAGCCCGGCGCAGCGCCTGTTCGATGCGGGTGACGCGCTTGGCCGCTTCTTCCATCTCACGGGTGTAGACGACGACGCGGCCACGGCCGGAACGCTTGGCGTGGTAGAGTGCCGTCTCTGCCTTGTTGATGAGGATTTCCGTGGTCTCGTCGCCCGAATAGAACAACGAGCAGCCGACCGAGGCCGAAAGCCTGGCGGTGCGTTCGCCGACATCGTAGGGCGCCGACAGGATCTCGATCAGCATGCGCGACTTTTCGGCCGCAGCGTCCTCGCTGAATACCATCGGATAGAGAAAAGCAAATTCGTCGGCGCCGATGCGGCAGACCGTGGAATAGCCGTCCATAGAGGCGCGCAGCCGCATCGCGACCTGGATCAGGATGTCGTCGCCGGCCTTGTGGCCGAACAGATCGTTGATCGGCTTGAAGCCGTCGAGGTCGAGAATCCCGACGGTAAAGGGCGCGGGATCGTCGGCTCGGTCGGCGATCAGCCGATCGACCTTGTCGAAGAAGCGGCGATGGTTGCCAAGCCCGGTCAACGGATCGGTGAATGCCAGATCCGTGCTCTCCCTGTTTGCCTGACCGGTGCCAAACGAAGTTTGCATCGGTGTCCCTGTTTTGTGACTTCGGAATTTATTTTCAGACTGGCAGCAAACCCTTTAGGAAACGTATCGCGAAATCGATTTTCCATGGGCAACCGCGACCTGTTTCGAAGGATCGATGTGAGGTGTGCATTCGGGCTCAAGGAACAACGAGGACGCGCAGCCTGGCTCCTGTCACGGAATGACCGGCAGGGCCGAGCTTGCGACTTGCTGATGCCAATCTTCAAAAGGTCGCGATTGGCAGACGGGCAGTGAGCCTGTACAGGCAGGACAGTCGCCCATCAGAGCCGCCGGAGACCCGCCATGAAGCTGAAAATCGCCGTCCAGATGGACCACATCTCCACCGTGTCGATCGCCGGCGACACCTCGTTCGCGCTGTCGCTGGAAGCGCAGCGGCGTGGCCATGAGCTGTTCCACTACACGCCGGATCGGCTGTCGTTGCGCGACGGCAAGGTGTTTGCCCGCATTGAGGAGATGCAGGTGCGCGACGAGAAAGGCAGCCACTATTCGCTGGGCGAGAAGGTGCGCACCGATCTGTCGGAGATGGACGTCGTCCTGCTGCGCCAGGATCCGCCCTTCGACATGAACTACATCACCACCACGCACATCCTGGAGCGCATCCACCCGAAGACGCTCGTGGTCAACGACCCGGCCTGGGTGCGCAACAGCCCGGAAAAGATCTTCGTCACCGAATTTGCCGACCTGATGCCGGACACGCTGATCACCAAGGATCCACTCGAAGTTGCCGCCTTCCGCAAGGAGTTCGGCGACATCATCGTCAAGCCGCTCTACGGCAATGGCGGCGCCGGCATCTTCCATCTGCTGGAGGGCGACCGCAACCTGGCCTCGCTGCTGGAAATGTTCGGCCAGATGTTTCGCGAACCCTATATCGTGCAGCGCTATCTCAAGGACGTGCGCAAGGGCGACAAGCGCATCATCCTGATCGACGGCGAGCCGGTCGGCGCCATCAACCGGGTGCCCGCCGAACATGATTCCCGCTCCAATATGCATGTCGGCGGCCGCGCCGAAAAGACCGAGCTGACGGCGCGCGAACGCGAGATCTGCGCCCGCATCGGGCCGTCGCTGAAGGAGCGTGGCTTCATCCTGGTCGGCATCGACGTCATCGGTGACTACATGACCGAGATCAATGTCACCTCGCCGACCGGCGTGCGCGAGGTCAAACGCTTCGGCGGCGCCGACATCGCCAGCCTGTTCTGGGACGCGGTCGAGGACAAGCGCGGGTAAGCCGTTTTCATTTTGTCTTAACCATGTTCCGTTTTTGCAACCGCGCTCAATTCGGCTGCAACCCACGCGCTCACATGTTCCCGTAATGTTCTTGATTTGACCGAGGATTTGTGATTGTCTGCCCGTGGGGCCATTTCTTGGCCATCGCGTGGGTTGTGGCCTGGGGGCAAAGAAATGGTGGCGCGGGTTCGCACGGTCGCTTTCCAGGGCATCGAGGCCGTGCCGGTCGATGTGCAGGTGATGATCGCGCCCGGCAAGGTCAACATGCACATCGTCGGCCTGGGCGACAAGGCGGTGGCCGAAAGCCGCGAGCGGGTGCAGGCCGCACTGCATGCTTCAGGCCTGTCGATGCCGTCGAAGAAGGTCACGGTCAATCTGGCGCCGGCCGACCTGCCGAAGGAAGGCAGTCACTACGACCTGCCGATCGCGCTTGGCCTGATGGCTGCCCTTGGCGCCATTCCGGGCGACATGCTGGCCGGCTATGTCGTACTTGGAGAATTGTCGCTCGACGGCACGATTGCCGCGGTCGCCGGCGCCTTGCCGGCGGCGATCGCCGCCAATGCCGAGGGCAAAGGCCTGATCTGCCCGTTCGCCTGCGGACCTGAGGCGGCCTGGGCTGGAAAGGATTTCGACATTCTGGCAC
>NZ_RZPB01000052.1:0-15854 GCF_003998535.1 Mesorhizobium sp. M7A.F.Ca.AU.002.02.1.1
CACCTCGCTGATCATCGGCATCGTCGCCAATGGCGTGGCACTGTTCATTGGCACGCTGGTCGGTGTTGTCGCCGGCTATTTCCGTGGCTGGATCGGCAGCGCGCTGATGCGTTTCACCGATTTGATGATGGCGTTTCCGGCACTGCTGCTCGCCATTTGCCTGGCCGCGGTGTTCGAGCCCAGCCTGTGGATCGTCGCCATGGTCATCGCTTTGGTCAACTGGGTGCAGACCGCCCGCGTCATCTACACCGAGACCTCATCGCTGGCGGAGCGTGAGTTCATCGATGCCGAACGCACCATCGGCGCGAGCGCGCCGCGCATCCTGTTTCGCCACATCCTGCCGCATCTCTTACCGACCATCATCGTCTGGGGCACGCTCGGCATTTCGACCACCGTGCTGCTCGAGGCGACACTCTCCTTCCTCGGCATCGGCGTCCAGCCGCCCACGGCGTCCTGGGGCAACATCATCTTCGAGAACCAGACCTATTTCCAGGCCGCACCCTGGCTGGTGTTCTTTCCGGGTGCCGCGATCCTGGCGCTGGCGCTCGCCTTCAACCTGATCGGCGATGCGCTGCGCGACATCCTCGATCCGACGCAAAGAGGCCGGGCATGATCGCCTATCTCGGCCGCCGCCTCATCCAGTCGCTGCTGATCCTGCTCGGCGTCTCGCTGATCACCTTCGCTCTGCTCTATCTCCTGCCCGCCGATCCGGTGCGCCAGATCGCCGGCCGCAGTGCCACGCCGCAGACGGTCGAGAACATCCGCCAGCAGCTCGGCCTCGACCAGCCGTTCGTCGTCCAGTACTGGCGCTATCTCACGAAGCTCGTCAGCGGCGATCTCGGCCGCTCCTACATCCAGCGCTCCGAAGTCACCGAGCTGATCGTTTCGCGGCTGCCGGCCAGCCTGTTGCTGATGGTCGGCGCCATCCTGTGCGAGCTGTTGCTCGGCCTGAGCATGGGCCTGATCGCCGCCGTCAAGCGCGGCACCGCCACTGACCAGACGCTGATGGTCGCCTCCTTCGTCGGCGTCTCGGCGCCGCAATTCGTCGTCGGTCTGCTGCTGCTCTACGTCTTTGCCGTGCGGCTCAGCTGGTTCCCGATCGGCGGCTACGGCACCTGGCGTCATCTGGTGCTGCCGTCACTGACCATGGGAATCCTCGGCGCGGGCTGGTACGCGCGCATGATGCGCTCGTCGATGATCGACGTGCTGCGCCAGGATTACGTGCGCACCGCCCGCGCCAAAGGCCTGGCGCGGCGAGCTATCCTGTTCCGCCATGCGCTGCCCAACGCCATCCTGCCGGTGATCGCCATGATCGGCATCGACATAGGCATCTTCATGGGCGGCATCGTCGTCGTCGAAAGCGTATTCGGCTGGCCCGGCATTGGCCAGCTCGCCTGGCAGGCCATCCAGCGCGTCGACATCCCGATCATCATGGGTGTGACGCTGGTGTCGGCCTTCGCCATCGTGCTGGGCAATCTGCTGGCCGACATCATCGCGCCCTTCATCGACCCCCGCATCAAGCTCAGATGAAATGAAAACCAGACAGAGAAAGGGAACATAAAAATGAAAAGGTTTCTCGCATCCACGGTAGCGGCATCGGCGCTGGCGCTGATGCTCGGCATGACGAGCGTTCGCGCCGAGGACGCCGTCGATCCGAACGCCAAGCAGGGCGGCGCCATCACCATCACCTACAAGGACGACGTCGCCACGCTCGATCCGGCGATCGGCTATGACTGGCAGAACTGGTCGATGATCAAGAGTCTGTTCGACGGGTTGATGGACTACGAGCCGGGCACCACCAATTTGAAACCCGACCTCGCCGAAAGCTACGAGATTTCGCCCGACGGCAAGACCTTCACCTTCAAGCTGCGCCATGGCGTGAAATTCCACAATGGCCGCGAGATGACGGCCGACGACGTGAAATATTCGCTCGACCGCGTCACCAATCCGAAGACGCAGAGCCCCGGCGCCGGCTTCTTCGGCTCGATCAAGGGCTATGACGATGTCGCCGCCGGCAAGGCCGAGAGCCTCTCCGGCGTCACCGTCGTCGACCCTTACACGGTCAAATTCGAATTGACCCGCCCCGACGCCACCTTCCTGCATGTGATGGCCATCAACTTCGCCCATGTCGTGCCGAAGGAAGAGGTCGAGAAATACGGCGCCGATTTCGGCAAGCATCCGGTCGGCACCGGCGCCTTCAAGCTCGCCGAGTGGACGCTCGGCGAGCGCATCGTCTTCGAGCGCAATGCGGACTATTGGCACAAGGGCCTGCCGCATCTGGACAAGATCACCTTCGAGATCGGCCAGGAGCCGATCGTGGCGCTGCTGCGCCTGCAGAAGGGCGAGATCGACGTCCCCGGCGACGGCATTCCGCCAGCAAAATTCCAGGAGGTGATGGCCGATCCCGAGCAGAAGGCACGCGTCGTCGAAGGCGGCCAGCTGCACACCGGCTATGTCACCATGAACACCACCATGGCGCCGTTCGACAATGTTAAGGTGCGCCAGGCAGTCAACATGGCGATCAACAAGGCGCGCGTCATCCAGATCATCAACGGCCGCGCCGTGCCGGCCAACCAGCCGCTGCCGCCGTCGATGCCGGGCTACGACAAGGAATACAAGGGCTATCCCTATGACGTCGCCAAGGCCAAGGCGCTGCTCGCAGAGGCTGGCCACCCCGACGGCTTCGAGACACAGCTGTTTGCCATGAACACCGATCCCAACCCGCGCATCGCCCAGGCGATCCAGCAGGATCTGGCGGCGATCGGCATCAAGGCCAGCATCCAGTCGCTGGCGCAGGCAAACGTGATTGCCGCCGGCGGCGACAAGGCCGGCGCACCGATGATCTGGTCCGGCGGCATGGCCTGGATCGCCGACTTCCCGGATCCGTCGAACTTCTACGGCCCGATCCTCGGCTGCGCCGGTGCGGTGCCCGGCGGCTGGAACTGGTCGTGGTATTGCAACAAGGATCTCGACGCCAAGGCGGCCGAGGCCGACTCGGTGGTCGACCCGGCTAAATCAGGCGAACGCGACAAGATGTGGAGCGCCATCTACGACAAGGTGATGGAAGACGCGCCCTGGGCGCCGGTCTTCAACGAGCAGCGCTTCACCATGAAATCGGCGCGCATGGGCGGCGCCGACAACCTCTATGTCGACCCGGTTCATATCCCGATCAACTACGACAATGTGTACGTAAAAGATGTGCAATAACTGCGACTACACCATCCACGGGCGCCAACATCATTTCGGCTGGGACAATTCGTTTGCCCCGGCCGAGCGGGTGGCGCCCGGCTCGACGATCGAGTTCCAGTGCCTCGATTCCTCCGGCGGCCAGTTGCAGGCCGGCAGCACGGTCGCCGACGTCGCCAAGCTCGACTTCGCCACCGTCAATCCGGTGACCGGGCCGATCTTCGTCGAGGGGGCCGAGCCGGGTGACGCGCTGAAGGTGACGATCGAGATGTTCAAGCCGTCCGGCTTCGGCTGGACGGCCAACATTCCGGGCTTTGGGCTGCTCGCCGACGACTTCAAGGAGCCGGCGCTGAACATCTGGAAATACGACGCTGCCTCGCTCGAGCCGGCGCTGTTCGGCAAGAATGCGCGTGTGCCGTTGAAACCCTTCGCCGGCACCATAGGCAACGCGCTGGCGGAAAAGGGCCACCACTCGGTGGTGCCGCCAAGGCGCGTCGGCGGCAATCTCGACATCCGCGATCTCGCCGCCGGCACCACGCTCTATCTGCCGGTGGAAGTGGCGGGCGCGCTGTTTTCGGTCGGCGACACCCATGCCGCGCAAGGTGACGGCGAGGTCTGCGGCACGGCGATCGAAAGTCCGATGGACGTCGTGCTCAAGCTCGACCTGGTCAAGGATGCCAGGCTGAAGACGCCGCGCTTCACCACGCCAGGCCCGGTGACGCGCCATCTCGACGCCAAGGGCTATGAGGTGACGACCGGCATCGGTCCGGACCTGATGACCGGCGCCAGGGAAGCGGTTGCGCAGATGGTCGACCTGCTCGCCGGTCGTTATCACATCGACCCAGTCGAGGCCTATATGCTGGCCTCGGTCTGCGGCGATCTCCGCATCAGCGAGATCGTTGACATGCCGAACTGGGTGGTGTCGTTCTACTTTCCGCGCTGCGTGTTTGAATGAGGAGGGGGGGGTGCCGGAGTAAATCCCTCTCCGGGTCACGCGCGCAATGATCACCGCCAGCGAACCCATACTCGACATCGCCAACCTCTCCGTCAGCGTGCGCGGCGAGGAGGGCGAGCGCGAGGTCGTCTCCGACCTGTCGCTGACGTTGTCTCGTGGCGAGACGCTGTGCATTGCCGGTGAATCCGGCTCCGGCAAATCGATGACCGCTCTGGCCATCATGCAGCTTCTGCCGCAGCCTGCCGCCAGGATTTCATCCGGCAAGGTCCATCTCGGCGATACAGATCTGACGATTCTGGACGAGCGCCGGATGCGGCGCATTCGCGGCAACCGCATCGCCATGATCTTCCAGGAGCCGATGACCTCACTCAACCCGGTGCTGTCGATCGGCCGGCAGCTCACCGAATCCATCGAGGCGCATACCTCCCTGTCGCAGAGCGAGGCTCGCCAGCGTGCCATCGAGGCGCTGAAGGCGGTGCGCATTTCGGAAGCCGAAAGCCGGCTAAAGCAGTTTCCGCACGAACTGTCCGGCGGCATGCGCCAGCGGGTGATGATCGCCATGGCGCTGGCGCTCGAGCCGGACGTGCTGATCGCCGACGAGCCGACGACGGCGCTCGACGTCACCGTGCAAGGCGAGGTGCTGGAACTTTTGCGCGATCTGCAGCGCCAGCATGGCACCAGCGTCATCCTCATCACTCATGACATGGGCGTCGTCGCCGAAATGGCCGACCGCGTCATCATCATGCGGCATGGCCGCATGGTCGAAGAGGGAAAAACCGCTGACATTTTCGCCAGGCCGCAAGCCGGCTACACGCGCGAGCTGCTGGCCGCCGTGCCGCGCATCGGCAGCGGTATCGGTCGCCAGGAATCCAGGAGTGCCGAGACGGCAACGCCGGCCAATGTCGCTGACGTCAAGGACCTGCATGTCCGTTTCGACCTGCATGGCGGCTTCTTCGGCCGGGTCACTCGTTGCGTCCACGCCGTCGAAGGCGTCAGCTTCTCGATCGCGCCCAACGAGACGCTGGCGCTGGTCGGCGAATCCGGTTGTGGCAAGTCGACCACCGCCAAGGCGCTGGCCGGACTGGTGCCCTACAGCGGCGACATCGCCATTGGCGGCCGCAATCTGTCCGGCCTCGGCCGCGACGAGCGCAAGGCGGTGCGCCGCGACGTGCAGATGATTTTCCAGGACCCCTATGCCTCGTTGGACCCACGCATGCGTGTCGGCGACCTCGTCGCCGAGCCGCTGCTGATCCACGGTATCGCCTCGAAGGAAGAGCGCAGCGAGCGTGTCGCAGCGCTGTTCGAGCGCGTCGGCCTGTCGGCCGACCAGATGGAACTCTATCCGCATGAATTCTCCGGCGGCCAGCGCCAGCGCGTCTGCATTGCCCGCGCGCTTGCACTGCGGCCGAAGCTGATCATCGCCGACGAAAGCGTCTCGGCGCTCGACGTCTCGGTGCAGGCGCGCGTGCTCGATCTGTTGAAGGAATTGCAGCGCGAATTCGGCGTCGCCTATCTCTTCATCTCGCATGACATGGCGGTGGTCGAGAACATCTCCGACCGCGTCGCCGTCATGTATCTCGGCCAGATCGTCGAGATGGGCACCCGCGACCAGGTCTTTTCCAACCCGCGCCATCCCTACACCAGGCGCCTGATCGAAGCCGTGCCCGTGCCCGATCCCGCGCAGCGCAGAAGCCGCTTCGCGCGCCTCGACCAGGAAATCCCGAGCGCCACCCGCAGGATCGGCGAGGCGCCGCTGAAACTGGCGCTGAGGGATGTCGGCAACGGCCACCTCGTCGCCGCCGAGGGCTGAGCCGGCACTGCCGCCGGGCGGTTCACATGTTTGTGTCTCTATCTCTCGCCCAAGGCTCGCGTTGCGCCGCCAAACCGTATCGCTTCGAACACTAAATCCCTAACGGCCTCTTGCCCTCTGTCCCTATCTTCCTCATGTTCAATACCATTGCGATGATCGATCGTAGGAGGGTCGGTCGGATTCATCGCTATGGGAGGAAGTCAACCATGAAGGTAAGCCTTTTCGTTTCCGCGGCACTTCTCGCCGCATCCGCGATCCCCGCTTCGGCCGCCGAAATTTCCGACGGCAAGGTCAAGATCGGCATCCTCAACGACCAGTCGGGCGTCTACGCCGACTTCGGCGGCAAGTGGTCGGTCGAGGCGGCCAAGATGGCCGTTGAGGATTTCGGCGGCAAGGTGCAGGGAGCGCCGATAGAAATCATCAGCGCCGACCACCAGAACAAGCCGGATATCGCCTCCAACATCGCCCGGCAGTGGTACGACACCGAGCAAGTCGATGCCATCATGGAACTGACGACCTCTTCGGTAGCGCTCGCCGTCCAGGGGATTTCCAAGGAAAAGAAGAAGATCGACATCGTCACCGGCGCGGCGACCACGGAGCTGACCGGCAAACAGTGCTCGCCCTACGGCTTCCACTGGGCCTATGACACTCACTCGCAGGCGGTGGGTACCGGCGGCTCTCTCGTGCAGCAGGGCGGCGACAGCTGGTTCTTCGTCACCGTCGACTATGCATTCGGCTACTCGCTGAAGGATCAGACCACCAAGTTCGTCGAAAGCCATGGCGGCAAGGTGCTGGGCGAGGTGCGTTATCCCCTGGGATCGACCGATTATTCGTCCTTCCTGCTGCAGGCGCAATCGTCGGGCGCCAAGGTCATCGGCCTGGCCAATGCCGGCCTCGATACCTCCAACTCCATCAAGCAGGCGGCCGAATTCGGTATCGTGCAGGGCGGCCAGCGTCTTGCCGCACTCCTGTTCACGCTGGCCGAGGTGCATGGGCTTGGCCTTCAAGCGGCGCAGGGCGTCGTGCTGACCGAAGGCTATTACTGGGATCGCGACGACAAGAGCCGCGAATTCGGGCAGCGCTTTTTCAAGCGCACCAACCGCATGCCGAACATGATCCAGGCCGCGACCTATTCGGCGGTGACGCAGTATTTGAAGGCGATCGACAAAGCCGGCACGGACGAGACCGAAGCCGTCGCCAAGCAGCTGCATTCGATGCCTGTGGACGACGCGGTGATAACCAACGGCAAGGTGCAGGCGGACGGCAACATGGTTCACGACATGTACCTCTACCAGGTCAAGTCGCCAGCCGAGAGCACCAAGGATTGGGACTACTACAAATATCTCGCCACCATTCCAGGCAACGAGGCCTTCCTCAGCGAGAAGGAAAGCGGCTGTCCGACGGCCGGCCAGTGATCGGCGCGGCCGATGGCGCCGACTGACCTGGACGCGAACGAGCCGCGGGTTGTGCTTTCCGCCCGCGGGTTGCGACGCGACTTTGCCGGCTTCATCGCCGTCAAAAACGTCGATATCGATGTCCGCCATGGCAACATCCATGCCCTGATCGGACCCAACGGCGCCGGCAAGACGACCGTCTTCAACCTGCTCACCAAGTTCCTGGCGCCGACCAGCGGCAGGATCGAGCTGCTTGGCCACGACATCACCCGCACCTCGCCGGCCAGGGTTGCGCGGATGGGGCTGGTGCGCTCGTTCCAGATATCGGCGATTTTTCCGCACCTCAGCGTGCTCGACAATGTTCGCGTCGCGCTGCAGCGGCCGGGTGGTCTTGCCGTTCAATTCTGGCGCTCGCTCGCGGCGCTCGACCGGCTGACCCCGCGCGCCGAGGAATTGCTGCGCTCGGTTGGTCTCGACGACGCCAGGAACAGGCTCGCCGGCGATCTTTCCTATGGCAGAAAACGCGTGCTGGAGATCGCCACGACGCTCGCGCTCGATCCGAAAGTGCTGCTGCTGGACGAGCCGATGGCCGGCATGGGGCATGAGGACGTGGCCACGGTTTCCAGCCTCATCCGTTCGGTTGCCAGGGATCGCGCCGTGCTGATGGTCGAGCACAATCTGACCGTGGTGGCCGACCTTTGCGACTGGATAACGGTCATGCAGCGCGGCGAGGTGCTGGCCGCTGGCGACTACGCCACCGTTAGCCGCGACGAGCGCGTCAAGATCGCCTATATGGGCACCGCCGATGACTAGTGCCGCACCTCTGCTTGCCGTCACCGGCCTCAACGCCTGGTATGGCGAGGGCCATGCGCTGCACGGTGTCGATCTGGAAGTGTTTGCCGGCGAGACGGTCACGCTGCTCGGCCGCAATGGCGTCGGCAAGACGACGACGCTGCGCGCCATCATGGGGTTGATCCGCAAGCGGACCGGCCGGATCGCCTTCGACGGCAAGGACCTGATGCGGCTGCCGCTGCACCGCACCGCCCATCAAGGCATCGGCTTCGTGCCGGAGGAGCGCGGCATCTTCGCAACGCTGACCGTGGACGAGAATCTGGTTCTGCCGCCGGTCGTCGCGCAGGGCGGCATGAGCGTCGAGGAGATATTCGATCTGTTCCCCAATCTGAAGGAGCGGCGCAACAGTCCCGGCACCAGGCTGTCGGGCGGCGAACAGCAGATGCTGGCGATCGCGCGCATGCTGCGAACCGGCGTGAAGATGCTGCTCCTCGACGAACCGACGGAGGGGCTCGCTCCCGTCATCGTGCAGCGCATCGGCGCGTTGCTGGCGACGTTGAAAAAGCGCGGCATGACGATCCTGCTGGTCGAGCAGAACTTTCGCTTCGCCAGTCGTGTCGCCGACCGTTTCTATCTGATGGAGCACGGCAAGGTGGTGGCGGGGTTTCCGGTCGGCGAACTGCCGGACCGCATGGCGCAGCTCCACGAAGTCCTGGGTGTATGATGGCGCCATGACGATGATCTTCGGAATCCCGGTTCAGGCCTTCCTCGGCCAGTTGCTGGTCGGCCTGATCAACGGCTCGTTCTACGCCATGCTGAGCCTGGGCCTGGCTGTCATATTCGGCTTGCTGCGCGTCATCAATTTCGCCCATGGCGCCCAGTATATGTTCGGCGCCTTCGTCGGCTACCTGCTTCTCACCCATCTCGGCATCGGCTATTGGCCCGCTTTGATCCTTGTGCCGCTGATAGTTGGCATCTTCGGCGTCGTGGTCGAGCGCCTGGCGCTGTCGAGGCTGTACGATCTCGATCCGCTCTACGGGCTGCTCTTCACCTTCGGCCTCGCGCTCGTACTCGAAGGCATCTTCCGCTATTATTACGGCGTCTCGGGAAACCCCTACGCCGTGCCGCCGCTGCTTGCCGGCGGCACCAATCTCGGCTTCATGTTCCTGCCCAACTATCGCGGCTGGGTCGTGGTCGCCTCGCTGATCGTCTGCTTCGGCACCTGGGCGCTGATCGAGAAGACCAGGCTTGGATCCTATCTGCGCGCGGCAACCGAGAATCCCCGTCTCGTCCAGGCTTTCGGCGTCAACGTGCCGTTGCTGCTGACCCTCACCTACGGCCTTGGCTCCGCGCTGGCCGGGCTTGCCGGCATTCTGGCAGCACCGATCTATCAGGTGAGCCCGCTTATGGGATCGGACCTCATCATCGTCGTCTTCGCGGTGGTGGTGGTCGGCGGCATGGGATCGATCCTCGGTGCGATCGTCACCGGCTACATGCTTGGCCTCGCCGAGGGCCTGACCAAGGTCTTCTACCCCGAGGCCTCCAATCTCGTGGTCTTCGTCATCATGGCCATCGTGCTTCTGGTCCGGCCGGCTGGCCTGTTCGGAAGGGACGCTTGACATGTCGGAAGGGACATCTGACATGACCGAACTGACGCTTCGCGAGGCATCGGCCAAAACCTCGGCACGGCTGGAATGGATGCTGGTCGGGCTCGGCATCCTGGCGCTGCTGGTAGCGCCTTTCCTGATCTATCCGATCTTCCTGATGAAGATGCTGTGTTTCGCGCTGTTTGCCTGCGCGTTCAATCTTCTGCTCGGCTATACCGGGCTCTTATCGTTCGGCCACGCCACCTTCTTCGGCGGCGCCGCCTACTTCACCGCGCATGCCGTCAAGGTCTGGGGCTGGCCGCCGGAAGCCGGCATTCTGCTCGGCATGGCGGGTGCGGCCTTGCTCGGCCTTGTCATGGGCTTTTTCGCCATTCGCCGGCAAGGCATCTATTTCGCCATGATCACGCTGGCGCTGTCGCAGATGTTCTTCTTCTTCTGTGTGCAGTCGCCCTTCACGCAAGGCGAGGACGGCATTCAGGGCGTGCCGCGCGGCATGCTGCTTGGCGTCCTCGACCTGAACGTCTCGCTGAACATGTATTACTTCGTGCTGGCGGTGTTCCTGATCGGCGTCTTCGCCATCTGGCGCATCGTCAACTCGCCGTTCGGCATGATCCTGCGCTCGATCCGCGAGAACGAGAACCGCGCCATTTCGCTGGGCTATTCCGTCGCCAACTACAAGCTGGGCGCCTTCGTCATGTCGGCGGCCCTGGCCGGGCTGGCCGGCTCGCTCAAGGCGATCGTTTTCCAGTTCGCCACGCTCACCGACGTCACCTGGCAGATGTCGGGCGAAGTGATCCTGATGACGCTTCTCGGCGGCATCGGCACCATGGTCGGGCCGATCATCGGCGCCAGCCTTGTCATTGGCCTGGAAAACACGCTTGCCACTTCCGGCTTTCCGGTGACCATCGCCACCGGCCTCATCTTCATGGTGTGCGTGCTGATCTTCCGGCGCGGCATCGTCGGCGAATTTTATGCGCGGATTTTCAAGCGGGCGGGCAAGGACTGAGCAGTTCAAGCTGGCGGCTGAATACCTGACCGCTCGATTGTCCGGTTGCGTCCTAGTTCTGCCGGTAAGGAACTCGGAACCTGGGGGGCCGCACGCCAATGTTGGACAACTACGCGGTGGACGGGTTTGGCGTGATCCACCAGGTCGACTCCAAACCGATCAAGTATGACAAGCAGTACATTTCCTATTACGAGGACCTGAGTGACCGGACCATCAAGCTCGGATATCAGCGACTCGGCTGGGTGCTGGGGATCACTGGCGAGATCCCCCGGTCCGTGCTGGAGATTGGATATGGCACCGGCACATTCATCGAAGCCGCGAAAATAACCGGGGTCGCCGACTGCGCCGGCTGCGACATAACCAGGTTTCCGCTGCCCAAGGGCGTCCGCTTCGTCGATTGGGATGAGGCGCTCTCCAGCTCGTGGGATCTCGTCGCCATGTTCGATGTGCTTGAGCATATCCCGGATCTGGGTTTCCTCGCCCGGCTTAAGGCCCGCTACCTGGCCGTCGCCGTCCCTTATTGCCGCTGGCGCGAGCTCGGCGCCGACGGCGACGCCTGGTTCCGGACGTGGCGTATGCGTCTTCCCGACGAGCACCTCCACCACTTCGATCGTGACTCGCTGGTGGCATTCCTCGCACGCAGCGGCTTCGAATGCATGACGCTGAACTGCTTCGAGGACGGGATCAGACTGCGCCCTGGCGAAGTGGGTCCGAATATTCTGTCCGGATTCTTTAGAAAGCTATAGACCTCGATCAAATCGATGCGGCTGCTTGGGACCTGGGGCAATCGCGACAATCGCCCGATCGGTACGGGAGCACTGCTGTGGGCAAATCGTGATGCGCGCATTCTTTCGATTGGTTGCCGTTATGATCGTGGTGTCTGGCGCGACCGGCTGCACCAGTGTTTCCTATTACGCGCAATCCGTGCAGGGTCATCTGCGGATCATGACGGCGCGCCAGGATGTCGGAAAACTGATCGAGGACCCTTCGACGCCGAAGGCATTGCGCGCTCGAATGGCATCGGCGAGCGCCATACGACAGTTCGCAACGGATGAACTGGCGCTGCCCGACAACAGCAGCTACCGCAGCTATGTCGATATCGGCCGGGATTCGGTGACATGGGCCGTCTTCGCCGCGCCGGCATTCTCGCTGACGCCGCGAACATGGTGTTTTCCCGTTTTCGGCTGCGTGCCCTACCGGGGATATTTCTCCAGGAAGTCCGCAATTGAAACCGCTGCCGAACTTCAAGGACAGGGCATGGATGTCTATGTGACGGGCATCACCGCATATTCCACGCTTGGCTGGTCGAGTGACCCGCTGCTGAGCACGATGTTCAGCGAGGATAAAACCTATCTTGCAGGGCTGGTGTTCCATGAACTGGCCCACCAGCGCGTCTACGTGCACGACGATTCCGCATTCAACGAGTCGTTCGCTGTCGCCGTCGAAACGACCGGCGTGAGAAAATGGCTGCGCGCGGCTGGCGATACCGCCGCATTGCGCCGTTACGAAGCCGCCCGGAGGCGCAAAGCTGAATTTCTTGCGCTGGTGTCGCAAACACGGGACGAGTTGGCAAAAGTCTATTCCAACGCCGGAACCTCGGAGCAAAAACTGGCCGCAAAGACGGCGGCGATTGAACGGCTGCGGATGCGCTACCGACACATGCGCGACAGGCGCTGGGGCCGATACCGGGGATACGATGCCTGGTTCGCTTCCCCGATCAACAATGCAAAGCTCGCCGCGACTTCCGTCTATAGCGATCGGGTGACCGCGTTTCTGCGCCTGTTCGATCTGTGCTCGGGCGACTATGTCAGGTTCTATGCGTCGGTCCGACGGATTGGCGCACTGGACCAAGCTCACCGTGCCGAAGCCCTTGCGGCCGCAGATCGCTGTTATTGAGTCGGTCAAATGGGAGGGCCCGGAGCGTCGGAGAACATGCGTCCGAAACCAACCAATCACACGGTTGAGATCGCGCGCGGTTCTACTGGTCCGAAAACTTCACGCTCACGCCGCGTTGCCGAAAATAAGCCTGCATCAACTTGCGGCCCGAGCGGTTGTTCTGCGCCAGCTTGGTCGGATCGAACACCGCCTGTTTGATCCCCTCTCGCGTCAGCGCCGCCTTAAGCGCCGCGATATGTGTGTCGATGTCGGCATTGTCCGCCCGGAGCGAGGCATAGATGCTCTCGGTCGCCTCGGCCACGGTCAGTTCGCTCATTGGTGTCGTCCTTTGGTTAGTTGGGCGGCGCTTAGCACAGATTCGCGGTCCGCCGATACCGAGACCGTCAGTACAAAGCGCCCATCGTGAAATCGAACCGTTCCTTATGGGGCTTCGTAGAGTTCCAGCGGCAATCCATCCGGGTCCCTGAAAAAGGTAAACCGTTGGTCTGTGTATGGATCGATCCGGATTGGCTCGACGGCAACGCCTGCGGCTTCCAGGCGGATAATCACGGGATCAAGATTAGCCACCGCGAATGCCAGATGTCTCAGGCCTGTAGCCTCTGGGTGGGACGGCCGCGTCGCCGGTGCAGGGAAGGAGAACAATTCCAGTTGGGCCGACCCGATCCGCAGATCCGCCTTCCATGACTGCCGCTCCTCCCGATAAACCTCCCGGATCAGATCGAGGCCGAGGAGTTCGACGTAGAACCGTCGCGACCGGTCGTAGTCGGTGCAGATGAGCGCGACGTGGTGAATGGCGTTCAGCATGCTGCTAACCCTGGTCAAGCTGGGAGATGAGGCCAAGGCGCTTCAAGGCCTGGATCGTCGCGCCCTCGCCACGGTGCTGATCAACCCCGAGCCCATTATCCATAACACCCGCGTTCCACCGCCAGCCGCCGCACCAGCGCCAGCACGGCATCGATGGTCGGGGTCGGCTTGTCCGTTAGCCTGCCAAGTTCCTGCACCGCGCTCACCAGCGCGTCGATCTCCATCGGCCGGCCACGCTCCAGGTCCTGCAGCATCGAGGTCTTGTGCTCGCCGACATCGCCGGCGCCCTTGATGCGCCGGTCGACCGCGATGGGAAAACGCACGCCGAGGCTTTCGCCGATCGCCTGCGCCTCCAGCATCATGGTGCGGGCGAGCGTGCGGGTGCCCTCGTCGGCAACGATCGCGGCAAGCGTGCTGCCGGTCAGCGCCGAGATCGGGTTGAACGAAAGATTGCCCCACAGTTTTACCCAGATCTCGCTGCGGATGTCTTCGCGCACCGGCGCCTGCAAGCCGCCCTTGACCATCTCCTCGGCCAGAAGCGTGACCCGTTCGCTGCGCTCGCCCGAGGGTTCGCCGAGCGAGAAGCGTTTGCCCTCGACATGGCGGATGAGCCCCGGCGCATCGACCTCGACCGCGGGATAGACGACCGAGCCGATGACGCGGTCCGGTCCAATCCGCTGCCAGATCGCGCCGCCGGGATCGACCGCGTTCAGCCTGGTGCCTTCGAGCGGCCCGCCGACGCCGTGGAAATACCACCACGGCACGCCGTTCTGCATGGTGACGACTGATGTGTGGTCCCCAAGCAGCGGTGCGATCTGGTCGAGCGCCGGGGTGAGGGAATGGGCCTTCAGCGCCAGCACGACATAATCCTGCACGCCAAGTTCCTCGGCCTTGGCGGCGGCCCGGACGGGGACGGACGTCTCCTGGCCATCCTCGATCAGGCGCAGGCCATCTGCCTTGATCGCTTCCAGATGGGCGCCGCGCGCGACGATCGAGAGATCGGTGCGGCCGGCGGCGGCAAGCTTGGCAGCGAGATAGCCGCCGATCGCACCGGCGCCGAAGATGGTGATCTTCATCGTCAAAGCCCGAGTTTGGCGGCAAGGCCGATGCGCTGCAATTTGCCGGTCGCGCCCTTGGGGATCTCGTCCAGGATCAGGATCTTGCGCGGCACTTTGAAGTCGGCAAGCCGCGTCGCGGCATAGGTGCGGATGTCGCTCTCAGCGGCGCTGATGCCTTCGCGCAGCACAACCGCCGCCGCCACCTCCTCGCCAAGCTTGTCATGCGGCATGGCGAAGGTGACGACCTGTGCCACCGCCGGATGGTCCATCAGCACATCGTCGACCTCGAGTGGCGAGATCTTTTCGCCGCCGCGATTGATGATCTCCTTGAGCCGACCGGTGACCCTGAGATAGCCGTCCCCGTCCAGCACGCCCTGGTCGCCGGTGTGGAACCAGCCATGCGCGAAAGCCGTGGCGTTGGCATCCGGGTTCTTTTCGTAGCCCGTCGTGACATTGGGCCCGCGGATGACGATCTCGCCGGACTCGCCTGCATCGAGCAGCCGCCCGTCGGGCGCCATCACAGCCACCTCCGGCCCGGCGGAGGCACCAACGCTGCCGGGCTTGCGCTGGCCCGGCGGCAGCCGGTTCGAGGCCATCTGGTGAGCCGCCTCGGTCATCCCGTAGGATTCGATCACTGGGCAGCCGAAGGTCGCTTCCAGCTCAGTCATTACCTGCGCCGGCAGCGACGCCGAGGACGAGCGGATGAAGCGCAGGCGCGCCGCCGCCAGCGCCTCGGTGTTGCGTGCCGCGCGGGCCAGGATCGCCTGATGCATGGTCGGCACCGCCGTGTACCAGCTCGGCTGCGCCTCGCTCAGCCACTGGAAGAAGCGCAGCGCGTTGAAACCCGGCGTGCAGTAGATGCTGCCGCCGGCAGCCAGCGACGACAGCACGGCCGCGATCAGGCCGTGAATGTGGAACAGCGGCATGATATTGAGGCAACGGTCATCGGCCGTCAGGCCAAGCGTGCCGCCGATATGAGCTGCCGAGGCCGCGATGTTGGCATGGCTGAGCGGCACCAGTTTTGGACGCGATGTCGTGCCGGAGGTATGCAGCAGCAGCGCAATGTCGCTGTCTTGCGCCATGTCGGGCGCGGCCTTCGGTCCGATCGCCGCGCCCTCGATAGCAAAACTGCCGGCCGGTGTGCCGGGCTGCACGACGAGCCGCAGCACGCCGATGCCGAGGCGTTCGGCCACCGTCACCGCGGGGCCGGTCTCACCCTCCGCGACGAGGATCGCCTTGGCGCCGATGTCGGTCAGGTAGAAATCGAGCTCGTCGGCCCGGTAGGCGGGGTTGAGCGGCGCCGTAGAGGCGGCGGCCGCCACGGCGACGAAGGCGGTGGCCATCTC
>NZ_RZPB01000530.1:0-4322 GCF_003998535.1 Mesorhizobium sp. M7A.F.Ca.AU.002.02.1.1
GGCCATGAGAGCCATGGCGCTTTCGGGCGAAGCGGCCATGGGCGGGTAAGCGCTATCAATTCTCTCCACGCAGGCTAGGCGGATGTCGCTGGAAAAGGCGCTGCGAACGGAGGAGGAAATGCTGAAGTCGAACCGGACACTCAAATTGCTTGTGATCGCTGCAAGCGTTGGCGCGTTGTTCGCCATCTCTCCCGCAAAGGCCGAGGACGCGTCCGCGGCGGCCGCCTACAAGGACATCGAGGCAACGCTCGGCTCGGTGCCGGACATGTTCAAGACCCTGCCGGATGTGGCCGTCGCCGGCGCCTGGGCCGAGATTAAGGGCGTGCAGCTCAACCCGAAGACGGCGCTTGACGGCAAGACCAAGGAACTTTTGGGCCTCGCCGTCGCGGCGCAGATCCCATGCCAGTACTGCATCTATTTCCACACCGAGGCGGCCAAGCTCAACGGCGCCAGCGACGAGGAGATCAAGGAGGCGGTGGCGATGTCCGCCATCGTGCGCCATTGGTCGACGATGCTCAACGGCAGCCAGGTCGATCTGACGACCTTCAAGAAGCAGACCGACGACGTATTCGCGGCCGTCAAGGCGAAGTCGCAGTAAGAACCACTGCCCGGCGATGAGCGCCGGACGGCACATCGACCATCAACCGCCCGGTCGGAAGACGGGCCAATGGAGGATGAAATGCTGACCAAGACCCAAACAGTGGACGGCGCCGCGATCAAGAAGGCGATCGAAACCCGTGACGGCAAGATGCTGTCGAGCTTCTATGCCGAAGACGCGCTGGTGCGGGTGATCGACCGCAACAACCCGCCGAGCAAGCCGCGTGAAATCCGCGGGCGCGCGGCGATCACCACATTCTGGGACGACATCTGCAGCCGGGCGATGACCCACAAGGTCGACACCACCATCGCCGACGGCGACAGCCTCGCCTTCACCCAGGCCTGCGCCTATCCGGACGGCACCAAGGTGTTCTGCGCAGCGATGCTGGAGCTGAAGAACGGTCGGATCGCAAGACAGACCGTCGTGCAGGCCTGGGACGAGTAGATCAACAACCGTGGATCAACCGCGGCCTGGGCCGCAACCTGGAGGAGAAGACGATGTTCAGCGCCAGATGGCAGATCGACGCCAAGTTCGGACACAAGCAGACCGTGCTCGACCTGTTGAAGAAATGGGAACGCGAGATCGGGTCACAGGTCGGCCTCGACGAGCTGGAATTCCAGATCATGACCGGTTCGATCGGCGCGCGGGAGGCGACGGTCGAGTCCCATCACCAGGTCGAAAGCCTGGCCCAGTTGGAGGCGTTCTTCGCCAAGATCGGCAAGATCGACGCGCACGCGAAATGGGGCAAGGAGATCGAGCCCTATGTCGTGTCTGGCACCAGCCTGTGGAATATCTATCGCATCGTGGAGTAGTGGTCTGCGGTCTTACCTCTCCTCTTGTGGGAGAGGTCGGATTGCCCCGATTTGTCCTTCACAAATCGGTTGGCAACCCGGGTGAGGGGTAAGCTGGCGTCAAGCTGGAACACCCCTCATCCGTCTCGGCGCTACGCGCCGATCCACCTTCTCCCACAAGGGGACAAGGCAAAACTAGCCATGCGCAACCATCACATGCCGCACGGCGGTGTAATCCTCCAGTGCGTAGAGCGACATGTCCTTGCCGTAGCCGGACTGCTTCAACCCGCCATGCGGCATCTCGTTGGTCAGCATGAAGTGGGTGTTGATCCAGGTGCAGCCATATTGCAGGCGGGCGGCCGTCGCCATGGCGCGCGAGACATCCTTGGTCCATACGGATGACGCCAGGCCGTAGTCGCTGTCATTGGCCCAGTTCACCGCCTCGTCGACTTCCGAAAAACGAGTAACCGAGACGACCGGGCCGAACACTTCGCGGCGCACGATCTCATCTTCCTGCAGCGCGCCGGCGACGACGGTCGGCTGGTAATAGAAGCCGGAGCCCTCGCCCGGCTTGCCGCCGGTGGTGATCTCGATGTGTTTCAGTTCCGAGGCGCGCTCGACGAAGCTCGAGACGCGGTCGCGCTGGCGGCGCGAGATCAGCGGGCCGATTTCGTTTTCGGTATCGTCGGGGCGGTCGTACTTGATGGTCGAGACGGCCGAGGAGAGATCGGCGACGAGCTTGTCGTAGATCTTCTTGCCGGCGTAGATGCGGCAGGCGGCGGTGCAGTCCTGGCCGGCATTGTAATAGCCGAAGGCACGCAGGCCGTTGACCACGGCGCCGAGGTCGGCGTCGTCGAAGACGATGACCGGCGCCTTGCCGCCGAGCTCGAGATGCGTGCGCTTGACCGACTTGGCGGCCGCCTGCAGCACCTTCTTGCCGGTGGCGACATCGCCGGTGATCGAGATCATGTTGACCTTGGGATGATTGATCAGCGTGTTGCCGACGCTGTCGCCGCGGCCGAGCACGACATTGACGACGCCTTCGGGCAGGATGTCCGCAAGGATTTTTGCCAGCTTCAGCGCCGTCAGCGGTGTCTGCTCGGACGGTTTGAAGACGACGGTGTTGCCGCCGGCGATCGCCGGCGCCAGCTTCCAGGCCATCATCATCAGCGGATAGTTCCACGGCGCGATGGAAGCGACGATGCCAATGGCATCGCGACGGACCATCGAGGTGTGGCCGGGAATGTATTCGCCAGCGACGACGCCCGGCATCGAACGGACGGCGCCGGCGAAGAAGCGGTAGCAATCGACGATCGCCGGGATTTCGTCATTGAGCACGGCGTTGATCGGCTTGCCGCAGTTGAGCGCCTCGAGCGTGGCGAACTCCTTCGCGTCGGCTTCGATGCGGTCGGCGATCTTCAGCAAATAGCCGGAGCGCTGCGCCGGCGTGGTGCGCGACCACAAGACGAACGCCTGTTCGGCAGCAGTGACCGCCGCCTCGATCTGCGCCTGGCTGGCCTCGGGCAGGTTGAGGATGGTCGCCCCGGTCTTTGGATTGAGGATCGGCTCCTCGGTCTCGGTGCCCTTCTCGAATTTCGAGCCGATCAGCATCTGGGTGTCCATAAGGTTTCTCCCTTTACAGAAGCGAGTAGCGAGTAGCTGAAAGCGAGTAGGGTTTGACCGTCGATCCCTATTCGCTACTCCCTATTCGCTGTTTTTCATTTCCCGCTTCCAGCGATCTGGTCGCCGTCACGGGTGAGGTAATAAGCGGCAAGGATCGGCAGCAACGTCACCAGCATGACGACCATGGCAACGACATTGGTGACCGGGCGCTGGCGCGGACGGATCAGTTCTTCCAGCATCCAGATCGGCAGCGTCTGCTGCTGGCCGGCGGTGAAGGTGGTGACGATGACCTCGTCGAAGGACAGCGCGAAGGCCAGCATGCCGCCGGCAAGCAGCGCCGTGGCGATGTTGGGCAGCACGACATGGCGGAAGGTCTGAAAACCGTCGGCGCCGAGATCCATCGAAGCCTCGATCATCGAACCGGAAGTGCGGCGGAAACGGGCGACGGCGTTGTTGTAGACGACGACCACGCAGAAGGTGGCGTGGCCAAGCACGATCGTCCAGAACGAGAACGGGATGTCGGCCAGCGAAAAGGCCGAGCGCAGCGCAATGCCGGTGATGATGCCGGGCAGCGCGATCGGCAGGATGACCAGCAGCGAGATGGTTTCGCGGCCGAAGAATCTTGTCCGCGACACCGCCGCCGAACAGAGCGTGCCGAGGATGAGCGCGATCGCCGTCGAAATCGCGGCCACCCTGACCGACAGCGACAGCGCCTGCCAGACATCTGGCCGGTTCCAGGTCACGGCGAACCACTGCGTCGTCAGCCCTGGCGGCGGCCAGACGAAACTCTTCTCTTCGGTGGTGAAGGCATAGACGAAGATCAGCAGGATCGGCAGGTGCAGGAACAGCAGCCCGCAGGCGGCGGCAATCTTCAGGCCGAGCGGAGCCGACTGGGAACCATCAGAGCGCATCGAAGGCCCCCATGCGCTTGGCGCCCCAGAGATAGAAGCCCATGATGACGATCGGCACCACGGTGAAGGCGGCGGCGAGCGGGATGTTGCCGGCGGTGCCTTGCTGCGAATAGACCGCCTGGCCGATGAACAGACGCGAGGTGCCGATGATCTGCGGGATGATGTAATCGCCGAGCGTCAGCGAGAAGGTGAAGATCGAACCGGCGACGATGCCCGGCAGCGCCAGCGGAAACAGCACGTTGCGGAAGGTCTGTCCCGGTGAAGCGCCGAGGTCGGACGAGGCCTCGACCAGATTGCCGGGCACGCGCTCGAGCGCCGCCTGAACGGGGAGGATCATGAACGGCAGCCAGACATAGACGAAGACGATGAAGGTGCCGGTGAACGATACCGACAGGGAAT
>NZ_RZPB01000531.1:0-4319 GCF_003998535.1 Mesorhizobium sp. M7A.F.Ca.AU.002.02.1.1
ATGCCAGAGGTAATACCGATGAACATGCACGCACAACCGCAGCGGACACCGGCCGAGACAGCGTTGATCGACGCGTTCGGCGACCGGCTGTCGCTGCTGCCGGGCGACGGCGCGGTGATGCTGAAGCGCGACGACGCCATCGAGACGATCAAGCACGGCCTGCCGACGCGGCGCGTCGAATCCTGGCACTATACCGACTTGCGCCGGTTGCTGAATACCGTGCCGGACTTCGACCCTGCCGCCATGGCCAAGGCCATTGCGCCGATCGTTGACGGTTCCACTGTGGTGTCGATCCTGAACGGCAAGTCCGACGCCAAAGTGCCGGTTCTTGAAGGCGTCTCTTTCCAGCGCCTGTCGGAAAAGCTGGTCGACGGCAGCGCAGCACCTGGGCTCGACCCCTATGGCAGCGACGACGCCATCGGCGCGCTGAACACGGCTTTCGTCGCCGACGGATATTTTGTCGACATCGCCGATGGCGTGGAACTCGAAAAGCCGGTCGAGCTGCAGAACCTGCAGGCCGGCGGCCAGACCCATGTGCGCCTGCCAGTGCGTGTCGGCGCCGGCGCCAAGGCCGTCATCGTCGAACGGCAGACAGGTGACGGCGCTGCCCTGGGCAGCTCGGTCAGCCAGCTCGTGCTCGGCGAAGGCGCCGAGGTGACGTGGCTGATTGTCCAGGAACAGCCGGAAACGGCGACGCATCTGGCCCAGTTCAAGGCCCATATCGGCAAGAATGCCAAGCTGACGTTGTTCGTCATGAACGCCGGCGGCAAGCTCGTGCGCCAGGAGATCATGGTCAGGACGACTGGCGAAGGCGCCGATTTCAAGCTGCGCGGCATCAACCTCTTGGCCGGCGACACCCATACCGACGTGACCATGGTTCTCGACCACGCCGTGCCGCACACGACCTCGACGGAGATCATCCGCAACGTGGTGACGGGCAAGGCGCGCGGCGTGTTTCAGGGCCGCATCAACGTCCATCAATATGCGCAGAAGACCAACGCCAAGATGGCATGCAACACGCTGTTGCTGTCGGACGACGGCGAGTTCTCGACCAAGCCGGAGCTTGAAATCTTCGCCGACGACGTGATTTGCGGCCATGGCGCGACGGTCACCGAGATCGACCACGATCATCTGTTCTACCTGATGGCGCGCGGCGTCGACGAGAAAAGCGCGCGGGGGCTGCTCGTGAAGGCCTTCGTCGCCGAGGTGATCGAGGAACTGGACGACGAGGCGATCGTCGAAGCGCTGGAAGCGCGGCTCGACGGCTGGTTCGTGGCACACGGCTAATTGGATGGGGTCCGGCAAAGCCACCCCTCATCCGTCTTGGCGCTACGCGCCAATCCACCTTCTCCCACAAGGGGAGAAGGTAAAGCGCTAGACCTTCTCCCCTTGTGGGAGAAGGTGGCCGAGCGAAGCTCGGTCGGATGAGGGGTGTTGGAAGGATCTCGGCCTTGGCCGGCAAGGACTTTGAAATGGACCAGAAACTCGAAAACATTCCCTACGACGTCGAAGCGATCCGCCGCGATTTCCCGATCCTGTCGCGGGAAGTCTATGGCAAGAAGCTGGTCTATCTCGACAATGGCGCCTCGGCACAGAAGCCGCAGGCGGTGCTCGACGCTGTCCAGCACGCCTACAGCCAGGAATATGCCAACGTCCATCGTGGCCTGCATTTCCTGTCCAATGCCGCGACCGACGCCTACGAAAAGGCGCGCGAAACGGTACGCCGTTTCCTCAACGCGCCAAGCACCGACAACATCATCTTCACCTCGAACACGACCTCGGCCATCAACACCGTGGCCTATGGCTATGGCATGCCCAACATCGGCGAGGGCGACGAGATCGTGCTGTCGATCATGGAGCACCACTCCAACATCGTTCCCTGGCATTTTATCCGCGAGCGGCAGGGCGCCAAGCTGGTCTGGGTGCCGGTCGACGATCTCGGCGTCCTCCACATCGAGGAATTCGAAAAACGGCTGACCGACCGCACCAAACTGGTCGCCGTCACGCAGATGTCGAATGCGCTGGGCACGGTGACGCCGATCAAGGAAATCGTGCGCATCGCGCATGCGCGTGGAATTCCCGTCCTCGTCGACGGCAGCCAGAGCGCCGTGCATATGCCGATCGATGTGCAGGATCTCGACTGCGACTTCTTCGTCTTCACCGGGCACAAGGTTTATGGCCCTTCGGGCATCGGGGTGCTCTACGGCAAGAAGGACATTCTCCAGGGCATGCGCCCCTTCATGGGCGGTGGCGAGATGATCGAGGAGGTGACGGAAGACATCGTCACCTACAACGAGCCGCCGCATCGTTTCGAAGCCGGCACGCCGCCGATCGTGCAGGCGATCGGACTGGGTGCCGCGCTCGACTATATGGAAACGATCGGCCGCGAGCGCATCGCCGCGCATGAGGAAGACCTCAAGACTTATGCGCATGAGCGGCTGCGCGCCATCAATTCGCTGCGCATCTTCGGCGATGCGCCCGGCAAGGGCGCCATCATCTCGTTCGAACTGCAAGGCATTCATGCGCACGACGTGTCGATGGTGATAGACAGGCAGGGCGTTGCTGTCCGCGCGGGCACCCATTGCGCCCAGCCGCTGTTGAAACGTTTCGGCGTAACCTCCACATGCAGGGCATCGTTCGGCATGTATAATACCAGGGCCGAAGTCGACGCTTTGGCCGAGGCGCTTGAGAAAGCGCGCAAATTCTTCGGATGACGATTTTTTTGGGTGACGACCATGGATGATGCAAGCATCGCTGCCGAGACCACTCCGGAAACCGCGCCCAATGCGCTGGTTTCGGGATCGGCCATTCCAGCCGACGAACTGGCGCGGTTGACCGACGACATCGTATCGGCGCTGAAGACGGTCTACGATCCGGAAATCCCGGCCGATATCTACGAACTCGGCCTCATCTACAAGATCGACATCGAGGACAATCGCTCGGTCAAGATCGACATGACGCTGACCGCTCCCGGCTGCCCTGTCGCCGGCGAAATGCCCGGCTGGGTCGAAAATGCCGTCGGCGCCGTCGAAGGCGTGTCCGGCGTCGAGGTCAACATGACCTTCGACCCGCCATGGTCGGCCGACCGCATGTCGGAAGAGGCGCAGGTGGCGGTGGGCTGGTACTAGCGTCAAGCCTGGCACACTTGCGCGAGGGATAAAACTTCACCATTTTAGGTGAGGAATCATTCGGCAGGCCTTGAACCTGCATGGAATGGAAGGAAAAAGAATGGGACGCTTCGCCGTCATCACCATGACCGAAAAGGCCGCCGACCGGGTGCGCGAGATCGTCGCCACCCGCGACAACGCGCATGGCATCCGCCTCGGCATCAAGAAGGGCGGCTGCGCCGGCATGGAATATACGGTCGATCTGGTGACCGAGCCCAACACCAAGGACGACCATATCGAGCGCGACGGCGCTCATGTCTATGTCGCGCCCGAGGCCGCGCTATTCCTGTTCGGCACCGAGATGGATTTCGAGCAGACGACGCTGCGCACCGGCTTCACCTTCCACAACCCGAACCAGAGCTCGGCCTGCGGCTGCGGCGAATCCGTCGAACTGAAGCCGGCCGACCTGAAGGCACTGGCAGAGGCACGCGCTTCGGCCTGATTTTTTCCTTCGCCCCGTTTACGCGGAGAAAGTGTCACGAAGTGACGGATGAGGGGCAGCGCCAGCCTCTCCAGAGTTAGCTCCGCCCAGCCTGCCGGCGTACGTCGTTAGAAAATCCAAGCAATTGGCTTTTCGTTCGCTGCGCGGATCACTCCTCACCTCCCCGTAAACGGGGCGAAGAAACTCACTCCACCCACATGCCCGTCCGCTTGTGCCAATCGGCGATCGATTCCTCGGGATAGACGTCGAAGACCTTGTCGTGCTTGCCAACCACCGGCTCGACCCAGTTCGCCTTGTATTTCAGCATCAGGTGCACCTTGCTCTGTGGGATGGGCAGGTCGCTGTCGATCGCCGAGGCGAAGGGATGCACAAGCTCCGGCCAGGTTGGATCGTAGAGCCAAAGGGCTGAGCCGCATTTCTTGCAGAAATTGCGCTCGCCGGTTGAGATTTCGCAATGCGGATGCTCGTCGTCCTCGATCTCCGCCCGAAAGACGCCGAGGCTGCGCTTGCCCCTGATGTTCAGTGTCTCGTTGTCGGCACCGAGATTGATGGCAAACCCGCCGCCGCCCTGCTGCTTGCGGCAGATCGAGCAGTAGCACAGCATGAATGGCGCCGGCGTGTGGCTCTCCACCTCGAAACGCACGGCATTGCAGCGACAGGACCCTTTCAGCAGAAGCGGCATGGCGGGAAAACTCCGATACCTCTCTCCA
>NZ_RZPB01000532.1:0-4293 GCF_003998535.1 Mesorhizobium sp. M7A.F.Ca.AU.002.02.1.1
GGGGTTCCAGTGATGGGTGGCCGCGTTGGCCTGGATGTTGACGATGATGCCAAGATCGGCGTCGAGGGTGGCGGTGACGGCGGCGTCCAGCATGTCCAGCAACTGACTGCGCGTCTTGGCGTCGGCGGCCAGGAAAGGGCCGGGATCGACGGGCAAGCGGATGAAATCGAGCCCGGTCTCGCGCAACCGACGCAGGTCGTCTGGGGTCGGCACCGGCCGTTGCGACTGGAAGGGCGGCCAGCCGTAGTCGGTGCGGGGTGCGGGAAATTCACGCGTCAGCGAGAACCAGGGCCAGGCGTTGACGCCGCGCCGAAACCGCGTCCCGGCGGCGGCGCGAGCGATTGGTGCGACCGGGAGCGAGCCGAGAGCCGCTGCAGTGGACAGCGCGGTCCGCAGCACCCGCCGGCGCGACCAGCCTATCATACGGTTCCTGGCGATGCGTGATCCATCGCAGTGGTCTTGGCGGCGGTCATGCCGAGCAGATGATAGGCCTCGTTTTCATAGGCGAGCAGGACATCGTCCCAGCGAAAGGCTTCGCGGGCCCGCGCCCTCGCGGCAACGCCGCAGGCCTTGACCAGGGCATCATCGTCCAGCGCCTGCTGCATCCGCTCGGCGCAACTGTTCTTGTCGGTGAAGTAGATCGCCGCAGCCCCTGCGGTCCACCTGTTGTAGGGATTGTCATGCGCGATCACCATGTTGCCGGCCGCCAGCGCCTCGACCAGCGACGGGTTGGTGCCGCCCACCGTGTGGCCGTGCAGATAGGCGCGGGCGTGGAAGCGCAGGGCCTTCACCGTTGCCTGGTCGTAAATGGCGCCCGGCAGGACCACCGAGCCGTTCGCCGCCTTGCGGATGGCGGCATGGTAGGGGATGTCGTCGGACAGCGTTCCCAGCACCACCAGCTTCATGTCGCGCTTGGTGGAGCAAAAGGATTCGACAATCGGCAGGATGTTGTTGTCGGGTTCGATGCGCGCGATCGAGATGAGATAACGCCCGGGCTCGAGGCCGAGCGCCCGGACCGGCGCCTCGGGCGCTGATGCCACCGGATCGGCGCCATAGGCGATGGTGGCGATGGCGCTGCGCGGCCGGCGCGTCGCCAGGTGATCGGCGATGGCGGGATGATCGGCGACCAGCCGATGCGAGGCCCAAGCGCCGATCCATTCGTTGAGCCAGAACCAGGTTCGCGCCGCCATCCCCCATTTGGGGCGACGCCACTCGATGCCGTCCATGTTGGTGAAGATCTTGCGCCGCTTCAGCCTGAGCCAGGTCAGGAAGACCGCGCCATTATAGCCGAGCACCAGGCAAACGCCCTGTCGTCTGGCAGCATCGCGGGCGCATTGCCAGTCGAATTCCAGGGTCGCGCGCGGTCCCTTGGAGGCGACCTGGATGTGAATGAGCTCGATGCCGCGCCAGGTTTCGCTGCGCACCCGCTGGTCGATCCGCTCGACCTCATCCTGGCAATAGACGCCGACCTTCCAGCCGCGCCCGACAAGAAACAGCGCCAGTTTTTCGGCAAAGGTTTCAAAGCCGCCATGGGCCGCGGGTATGCCGCGGGTCCCCAGGATTAGAATGGCGGGCTTTTCTGGTTTCATGGCCGGCGGCACTTTCACACATTTCATATATTAGATATTGCTTAATTTATAATGAGCAGACCGCAACTTTCGTGCCATCTTCCGATTTCGGTATCCTGGGAGGGGATCATGGCGCGGGGTTGTAAAAAAACGGTGTTGAACCCGGTGGTTGTTTCATTCTCGGTCAACCCTTCTGTGCGTAGCTGTATCGAAACGAAGCAATGCCAGGGGCGTACGGCCGGCAGTCGGACATATCGAACCGATAGTCGGACATATCGAACCAGGCATGATTCTTGCGGACGGGGTTCTGCCACAATCGCCCAGCGCGATGGTTGCAGCACCCGGCGGGAAACAAAGATGCGGATTGCCTGCGTTCATCAGGGTTATGAACTCTATGGTTCTGACCGCAGCTTCGCGGAGAGCGTGGCTGCGCTGCGCGCCGCGTTTCCGTCGGCCGACATCGAGGTGGTCTTGCCGCGCAGCGGGCCGATCGTCCAGATCCTGGAAGCGCATGCCAGCCGGATCGTCTTCGAACCGCTCTGGGTGTTGAGGCGCCAGGCCATTGCGCGCCTTGCGACAGTCGAGATGGCGCGATTGCCGGTTGCCGTGTTCAGGGCGTGGCGGCGCCTCAAGGCCTGCGACCTCGTCTATGTCAACACCTCGATCGTGGCCGACTATGCGCTGGCCGCGCGATTACTGCCCCACAAAGCCGTCTTGCACATCCACGAGATCCCCGAAGGCGCCATGCGCAGGATACTCGTCGGCCTGATGCACTGGAGCCATGCGGATCTGATCTTCAACTCGCGCGCGACGCGAGCCGCTTTCGGCGACCCCAAGGCCGCGCGCGCGCATGTCGTCTACAACGGCGTTGCCGGGCCGGCGGCGGTCGAACCAATGACGTATGACGGCAAGCGACCATTGCGGGTGCTGCTGCTCGGCCGCATCAACCGGATCAAGGGGCAGGAGGTCCTGCTGGAGGCGATCGCCTCGATGCCGGCAGAACTCCAGGCGAGGGTCGAGGTGCGGCTGGTCGGCGGCGCCTTCGAAAGCACCGAGCGCGAGCGTGCGCTTGCCGAACTGGTCGAAACGATGGGGCTTGCCGGGCGCGTCGGAGTCCTGCCTTTCATTCCCGATCCCTCGGAGCATTATCGCTGGGCCGACATCGTCACCGTGCCGTCGCGGCGTCCGGAATCGCTGGGCCGCGTCGCCATCGAGGCGATGGCTTATGGCCGGCCGCCGCTTGTGTCGGCGATCGGCGGGCTGGTGGAAGTGGTCAGCGACGGGCAGACCGGCTGGCATGTTCCGCCCGGCGACGCAGTAGCTCTTGGCGCGAAATTGCAGGAGATCATCCTCGCCCCTGAGGCCTGGCGCGGGTTTGTCGCTGCCGGGCGCGCGCGCTATGAGGCGATCTTCAGCGAGCCGGTCGCGGCCGCGGCGATCACCGCGATCGCCGCCGAAAAGCTGAAGACGACCATCGCGCGGCCGGGCAGGGCGCCCGCTGCCCGCGCAGCGGAGACACGGCCGTGAAGTTAGCGTTTCCGAGCCATCTGGTTCGACGCCTCGTGCTGATGATCGGCGGCGAGGCGATGCAGAGCGGCTTTCATTTCGCCCTCAACATCATGCTGTTGCACATGCTGTCGGCGCAGGGCTACGGCCTCTTCGCCATCGGCATGGTGATGGGCGGGGTCGGCCTGTCCTATATCAGGTCGCTCACCGCTGTTCCCGCCAGCATCTGGATGAGCAAGAGCACCAACAGCGCCGGCGTCAATACCTATGACGTGGCGTTCGGAACGGCGGCGCTGATCGTGGCGTTGCTGATGGCCGTCGGCACGGCTGTTCTGATGCATGTCCTTGGAGATCCAAGCGGAATTGCCGCCGGCTGCTTCGTCGGTGCCTGGTCGTTGCGCAGCCATATGCGCACGGCTTTCTTCGCACGGCGCCAGCAGGTTGTCGTCTCCATCAGCGATGGCGCTTTTACAGTCGCCGGCTGTGTCCTGACCGGGCTGTCGATCTGGTTGGTCCAAGACCCGCTGCAGACCGTATTCTATGCACTTGCAGCCGCAAATGTGTTCGGCATTTTCGTCCTGGTCCGCCTGGCTCGGCGCTCGCTTCGCATCAGCTTCCGCATGCCGACGCGCCGACGCTATGTCAGGCTCTGGCCCCAACTGCGCTGGTCGGCATTCAGCGCGACCACCACCAACATCCAGGGTCAATGTCTGGCGCTGCTGGTCGCCGGCATTGCCGGGCCAGCCGCCTACGCACCGCTGGCGGCGGTTCTGGTGCTGTTTGCTCCGCTGCGCATCATCAGCCTTGCGTTCGTCAACATGACGCAGCCGGATCTCGCCAGGCTGATGCGGAACAATGAAACAGGCCGTGTCTGGACGCAGGCCAAGATCTGGGCGCTCGTCATGGGGCTCGGCGGCCTTGCTTATGGATGTGCGATCATGTTCGTCCTGCCGATGATAAAATCCCAGGCTCTCCAGGACGCTTCGACCTGGTTCATCGGGCTTTTCGTGATCGCGAATTTTGTCCCGATCATGCTCTATATCATGCCCCGCATCGTGCTTGAGATACTCGGCGATTTTCGGATCGTCGCGTTCATCACCACGGGCGGCGCGGTCGTCGGGCTGGCGCTGATCGCGGCCCTGCTGGCAATCGCGTCTCCGCCGTGGGCGTTGTTGGGTTCCGCCGTCTCGGAGATGTTCGTGCTCGTGGCATCGTGGTA
>NZ_RZPB01000533.1:0-4280 GCF_003998535.1 Mesorhizobium sp. M7A.F.Ca.AU.002.02.1.1
CGCTTGAGGAGGTCCAGGCGGGCGAGGTGTTGGCGACGGAGGGGACAGGCCTTTCGTCTGTCGAATTGCGTGATGTCTTGGCCGCAACTTTCCCGTCTACCTCCAGCAGCGTATTCGCTTTGGAGGAGTTGAGCGAGCCCGAGCCGGAACTGGAAGAGGAACTGCTACGCCGGCTGCTGCTAGCGCATGCTGCGCCGGCCGACCCGGCGAGCGCCCGCTTGGCCAAGATCATCGCCCGGCGTGCGATGCGCATGGACCATCTTTGGCGGGATCTTGGCCTCTCAAATCGCGCTGAGCTCAGCCGCCTGCTTGCCAGACATTTTCCCGCGCTGGCGGCAGGCAACACAGAAAACATGAAATGGAAAAAGTACTTTTACCGCAAGCTGTGTGAGGCCGAAGGCTTTTCGTCATGCACAGCACCCAGTTGCGGGGAATGCCATGACTTCGAAAGCTGCTTCGGCCCGGAGGAAGTTGAGAGTCGCCTCTCGCCGACCACGAATGTCGGTTAGTCACTTCGCTTGATCGCAGCTGCGGACAAACGCTTATCGCGGCGCCGTCGTATGGAGGAAGGGATGTTCATCGCCTCGCGATATTTGGTGACGGTACGGCGAGCGACATCGATGCCGGTCTCCTTGAGTTGAGCAACGATGTCTTCGTCGGAATGTACCTTGTCGAGCGATTCTTCGGCTATGATTGCCTTGATCCGATGGCAGACAGCTTTGGCGGAGTGCGCATCGCCGCCCTCGCAGGATGCGATTGGCGCAGCGAAAAAATACTTCAGCTCGAACACCCCGCGCGGAGTCAACATGTACCTGTTCGAAGTCACCCGGCTTACCGTCGACTCGTGCATGCCGATCTCGTCAGCGACATTTTTGAGACAGAGAGGCCGCAGATGGGCGGCGCCGTGTGTAAAAAAGGCATCCTGCTGGCGCACGATTTCGGTCGCAACCTTAAGGATCGTCTTAGCGCGCTGCTTGAGACTGCTGATCAGCCAGTTCCCTTTTTCCTGGCAATTGTCGAGAAACGCTTTGCCTTCCGGATTTTGCTTGGTCAGCTGCGAGATTTCGGCGACATAGGTGTGGTTGATCAACACTTTGGGCAGCGTGGCCGGATCAAGCTCCACCCGCCATCCACCTTCGGACTTGGGCATTACCCAGACGTCCGGTACGATGGTTTCCGGCGTCCCGGACTGGAACCGGTCTCCAGGCTTGGGATCGAGCGCGCGGATTTCGTTCCTCATGTCGAGGAGATCCTCCTCGTCGACTCCGCAACGCTGCTTCAATCCCTGAAAATCCCCCCGTGCAAGCATCTCGAGATTGGCGACCAAAGCTGCCATAGCCGGGTCGAACCGGTCTTGCTGGCGCAGCTGAATCTCCAGGCATTCGCTGAGAGTTCGCGCAAAAATGCCCGGCGGATCAAATTGCTGCAAGATTCCGATGACCCGTTCCACATCAGCTTGCCGAACGTTTAACGTCCTGGCCAGATCGAAAAGGTTTACCTGAAGATAGCCAGTGTCCTCCAGATGAGCGGCGAGCTGTCCGGCAATCAGCCGCTCCTGGGGGGTGAACGGGTTGAGGGCGACCTGGCGGGCGACATGGTCGTGCAATGTTTCGGTGTGGGCGGTAAACTCCTCGACGGCAGGTCGATCGTTGCCGCTACTGCGTTGCGACTTCCATTGCCCGCGCCCGCCAGACGGCCCGCCAATGGGCGATTCGCCGATTTCGCTTCTGCTTTGACTGCTCCGCTGATCCACCCCTGGCAGCGGCGAATCGTCGTCAAACGGGTCAGGCTTCAAAACGGGGTTCTTCTCGAGTGCCTGCTGCACGAGCTGATGGAGTTCAGTATGCGTCAATCGCAGCAAGCGAATAGCTTCAATGGCTTGAGGCGATAAGACCATACGTTGCTTCTGGCGTTGAAGCAGGCTTGCTGAGAGATGCATGTTGAACCGTGATCTGCCGAGGAGGCTCTAGTGTGTGCTTGGGTTGTGTGAGACTTTCCACTTCTGGGTCATGCCGCCGCCTTCAATTTGTCGAGAACGTTTTGCGGGGATGAAACGCCATAGGGGTCCGTCTCGCAGTTGTCACAGAAGCCTTCCTCCTCGAACCACTGCTCCACCACGCCATCGTCGATCAGAGCGGCGTATCGCCAGGAGCGCATGCCAAAGCCCAGATTGTCCTTCGCGACCAGCATGCCCATTTTGCGCGTGAACTCGCCCGACCCGTCTGGGATCAGCTCGATCTTCTGCAGCCCCAAGGACTTTCCCCACGCATTCATGACGAAAGCATCGTTGACCGAGACGCAGTAGATCGCGTCAATTCGCAGTTCCAGAAATTGATCATAGAGTTTTTCGAAATCGGGCAGTTGGAAGGTCGAGCAGGTCGGGGTGAAGGCGCCAGGCAGCGAGAACAGGATGATGCGCTTGCCCCCGAAATAATCGTCGGAGGTCTTGTTCTCCCACTGATAAGGATTTGGCCCCCCGATCGACTCATCGCGAACACGCGTGCGAAAGGTCACGAGAGGAACGTTCTTTCTATAGGTCATTGATTTGCTTCCAGGCCAAAGTGGTACGGTGCATTTTTCGGTTAAACTGAAGCGGCATCGACTTCGGTCGACAGTTCCGGCAGCCTCGCGCCTTGGCGTGGTTGCCTCGGACCGGTCTTGTGCAAGACCGCCCCCGAGCAGGCACGTTTAACGGCGACGAGCTTCCGCGGAGACGGGGAATTTTGCTCGCGTGCTTTATCGAGCTTTGAGAGGTAGGCATGGTCTGCAACCGTGATTTTGACTGCGTTCTATCGACCGAGTCGCAAGCGCCATGCCAATTGACCCGATGCCTTGGGTTCACTTCGGTTTTTGCAGCAACTTTCGTGTTGTGCAGTAATGCCGGTCGATATTATTGCTCAAGCAGCACTGGAAATTGGGTGCGACTCCGTTCGGCAAACCCGGCCTTTGTCCGAAGCCGGACACGAATGTCGGAAATAGCCAAACGCCAGGATCTGGGGCGGGTTAAGAAACGTTGCCGTGGGCACCGGCTTCAGCACAATTGCGCCACGCGAGCATGGCTCCCAGCGTCAATGCCGTGCAGCAGCGAGACGAAGTCACTGCAGAATATCAACCTCTGCGAAGTCGTTGAAACCCAGCATGTGCGAGCCGTTCGAGGCGCAGATCAAGGCATGCTCGAGGAAGAGCTCGTGCTCTCGGCAGCAAGTGTTGCGACGTCTGACAAGGATCGTCGCGCTTCAAGGAAAAGAACCTGAATGGTGCACGGCTTGTGAAGGCCGGCGCATGGAAATGGCTGGGCTGATCATCCTCCATGAGGGTTGAATGAAGAGCTGGCCCCTATCTCCCTCAGCTGCAACGGGGGGAGATAGGGCATGTCCGTCTATCGCGCTGGGTAACATTCCTCGGTGATGCAATAAGGGGGAGCAATTTCTCATTTCGGCAGACACGACCCAGCTCTCCTTTCATGCGCTGATTCCCCCAGGGGAAATCGCGACTCCAGGCTTCCTATGCAGCGAATCGCGGTGCTGTCCGATGTCCGACAATGTCGGATGCGGATCGTAGCTGGGCTAGATCCGTCACTTTGCCTCGATGGTTTCCCACTGGCCTTATATCTGCTTCGCCCAAATGCGGCGACATAACCTGTGCGGCATCTGTGAATGGATCGACTTCAATCGAGACCTCGGAGGTCCCGATGCGCGAAGGGAGCTTGCCGATATGACGGCCACCATAGCGAACCACGGTCCGGACGACGAGGGGACTTGGATCGGCGGGCCTGCGGCGCTGGGACACCACCGCCTGGCAATCATCGATATCCAGGGCGGCCGCCAGCCGAGGATGCTCCAGGGGGATGGCCGACCTGACTTGGTGCTCGTCTACACGGGTGAGACTTACAACTACCGCGAGCTGCGTCAACAGCTGGCCGGCCTAGTCCATCGCATGAACACGAGCAGTGACACCGAGGTGGTGCTGCACCGCCCCCGCGAGTAGGGCTCTTCGGCGGGTACACTTTTTTCACGAAATCCGTGAATGTTTCTCGCGACATCATCCCGCAATCGGTGGTGCAGCGGGTGAAGAGCCCGTATCCGGCTATCCAGAATGCCGCCTACGACAAAATACTACGTACGCGGTTCACTGTGATGCTGGACGACCTAGTTGTGGAGCTTCAACAGGTTGTCCTCGATCAGGGCGAGGCGACTGATAGGCGTTTTTGACTTTAGGCTGCCATGTGGACGATGCCAATTGTATCTGTGCAGCCAGACAGGCAGTTCGGCGGCACGATG
>NZ_RZPB01000534.1:0-4277 GCF_003998535.1 Mesorhizobium sp. M7A.F.Ca.AU.002.02.1.1
CGGCGGATGGTGGCAGCGGAAGGGCTTTTTCTAAGCCTTTCAGCCACCTGAGCTAGTTTGTTGACAAAAAATCCCGCGCCGTCTCGAAGACGGTGCGGGATTTTCTTATCTGGCGCTATTCCGGATCGCGAAAGGCTAAAACGCTTCCTTGATTTTTATGCATGTCGTTGTCCCAAAACCGCTCCGCACCTTTTGGGCGACATGCATCACGGCGCGAAGATCGACCAGTTCATCATCCTGGCCAGCTTTTCCAGCGCGATCGACCCCAGCTTGGAGTTGCCGTTGGCATTGAGGCCGGGCGACCAGACGGCAAGCGACGCCACGCCCGGCACGATGCCCAATATGCCGCCGCCGACGCCGCTCTTGCCGGGGATGCCGACGCGGAAGGCGAAATCGCCGGAGCCATCATAGTGACCGCAGGTCAGCATCATCGCGCCGATGCGGCGTGCCCGTTCGGCCGACACCACGGAATGCCCGGTCGCCGGGTTCTTGCCGCCATTGGCGAGAAAGCGGCCGGCGAGCGCCAGTTGCCGGCAACTCATTGCGATGGCGCAATGGTGGAAGTAGACGCCCAGCGCCAGCTCCGGCGCGTGGTGGAGATTGCCGAAGGATTTCATGTAGTTGGCAAGCGCGAAGTTGCGATAGCCGGTGGCCCGTTCGGACGCCGCGACCTCACGATCGATGATGATCGTTTCGTCGTCGGCGAGGAACTGGATGAAGCGCAGGATTTCGCCGATCGCCTCGCGCGGCTGGTGGCCGGCAAGCAGGATGTCGGAAATGACAATGGCGCCGGCATTGATGAACGGGTTGCGCGGAATGCCGTTCTCATGCTCGAGCTGCACGATCGAGTTGAATGGATTGCCTGACGGTTCGCGGCCTACCCGCTGCCAAAGCGCGTCACCGACATTGCCGAGCGCCAGTGTCAGCGTGAACACTTTCGAGATGCTCTGGATGGAAAATGCCTGGTCGGCATCGCCGGCCATCAGCACGCGGCCGTCATTGGTGACCGCCGCGATGCCGAACTTCTTCGGATCGACCTTGCCCAGCTGCGGAATGTAGGAAGCGACGTCGCCGCGATCGGTGCGCTCGGCCATTTCGGCGGCGACTTCGGCCAATGCCCGATCAAGTTTGGGGGCCTGTTCAAGTTCCGGCATGGTGCTACCTCAACCAGCGTTCGATGCGCACCATTGCCTCGACCATGTCGTCGTGGCTGCCGGCGTAGGAGAAACGCATGGTCCGGTGCCCAGCCTGAGTGTCGAAGTCGCGGCCGGGCGTTGCTGCAACATGCGCCTCGGCCAGCATCTTTCGCGCGAAGGCCATGCTGTCATTGGTATGCCTGGTGACGTCACAGAACGCATAAAAGGCGCCGTCCATGGGCGCCGCCAGCGGAAAGCCGAGTTCCGGCAGGCGTTTCATCAAGAGCTCGCGATTCCAGGCGTAGCGGCCTTTTACCGCCTCCAGTTCCTCGGTCGCCCTGAACGCTTCGATCGCGGCAATCTGCGATAGCTCCGGCGGCGAGATGTAGAGGCTCTGGGCGACGCGCTCGACCGGCCGCACCAGTTCCTGCGGCAGCACCATCCAGCCGATTCGCCAGCCGGTCATGCAGTAATATTTGGAGAAGGAATTGATCACCGTCACATCGCCGCCATAGGCAAGTGCCGTGGTGTCGGGGGCGGCATAGGCCAGCCGGTGATAGATTTCGTCGGAGATGACGGCGATGCCGAGGTCCTGTGCCGTCCTTACCAGAGCCGCCAGTTCATCGGCTGGTATGACCGCGCCGGTTGGATTGGCGGGACTGGCGAAGAGAACGCCTTTCAGCGGCTTTTCACGATGCGCGGCTTCCAAATGGCCGGCATGCAGGTAGGCGGCGTCGCCGAGCTCGATCTCGACCACCTCTATGCCGAGTGCGGCCATGATGTTGCGGTAGGCAGGGTAACCGGGTGCCGCGATGGCGACGCGGTCACCCCGATCGAACATCGCCAGGAAGGCAAGATTGAAGGCGGCCGGCGATCCGGTGGTCACCGCGATCCGGCCGGGCTCGATATCAAGCCCATAGTGATCGGCGTAGTGTCCGGCTATCGCCTTGCGCAAACCTGCCAGTCCGAGCGCGTCGGTGTAGCCGATGCGCCCATCCTGCAGCGCCTTGGCTGCTGCGGCGCGAACCAGAACCGGTGCGGGATCGGAGGGTTGGCCGACGGCCATCGAAACAACCGGCACGCCCTGGGACTTCAGCCGGTTTGCCTCTGCCAGAATGTCCATCGCATGGAAGGGCTCGACATTGCCGCGGCGTGAGAGCGAAACGACCATTTAACCAGTATTCCCGATGACTGACGGCGCCAGGCACTGGCGCATGTGCCGCACAAATGCCCGATTGATGTGAGGATCACAAGTTGAGGAAGTTTCCGGCGCCGACTTTTCATCTTTCGCCCGCTCGTCTACCAGTGGACACATCATGTTGAGCCGACCCAGATCGACGATTGCCCAGGCAGCGCGCGTCTTCGCGACGCTTTCGCTTGGCGTTGCCGTTGCAATGTCGAGCTCGGTCAGCGCCTTCGCCCAGAACGTGCCGGTGGTGCGCGACGCCGAGATCGAGGCGCTGGTGCGCGATTACGCGCGGCCGATCTTCAGGGCGGCCGGCCTGGCGAATGACGGCATCGACATCGTCCTGGTCAACGACCAGAGTTTCAACGCCTTCGTCACCGGGCGTCGGCTGTTCATCAACACCGGCGCGCTGATGACGGCTGAAACGCCCAACGAGATCATCGGCGTCATCGCGCACGAAGCCGGTCATATTGCCGGCGGCCACCAGCAGAAGCTGCGCGACCAGCTCGAACGAGCCAAGACGATGGCCGTCATCGCGACATTGCTTGGCGCCGGCGCCATTGTCGCCGGTGCCACAACCAGCAGCCGCGGTCTCGCCGGCGCCGGCATGGGCGTGGCTGCCGGCGGCGGCGAAATGGCACAGCGCAGCATCCTCGCCTATCAGCGCACCGAGGAGATGACGGCCGACCGCTCGGCGATCACCTATCTCAACGCCACCGGCCAGTCCGGCATGGGCATGCTGAAGACATTCCGCCGCTTCCAGACCGCACTTTCGCTTTCGGGCGCCCAGGTCGATCCGTATCGGATCAGCCATCCGATGCCGCAGGACCGCATCGCCAATCTCGAAGTGCTGGTGAAACAGGACCCCAATGTCGACAGGCCGGACCCGCCCGCGCTGCAGCAGCGCCATGACATGATGCGGGTGAAGATCGCCGTTTACATGGAAGGCCAGGCGGCCGCGTCCCGGCTGATGCGAAAGATGCAAGGAACCCTCGCCGCCCAGTACGGCGACGCCCAGTCGACCTACCTGTTCGGCAACATCGCCGCCGCCCTCGCCAAGACCAATGCACTGATCAAAGCGCAACCGAAGAATGCCTACTTCCAGGAACTGCGCGGCGACATCCTGATGAAAGCCAACAAACCCAAGGAAGCCGCGGACGCCTATGCCAAGGCGGTCAGCCTCGATTCGGCTCGGTCCGGTCTGCTGCCAGTGTCCGTGGGCCAGGCGCTGATGGCCGTCGGCACGCCCGACTCCCTCAAAAAAGCCGTCGTGCAGATCAACAATGGCCTCGGTCGCGACAAGGAAAATTCAGCCGGATATCGCTATCTGGCGCAGGCCTATGGCGAGTTGGGCGACATACCTGGCGCTGAACTTGCCACCGCTGAAAGCCATTTCTATTCCGGCAACTACAAGGATGCGAAGATTTTCGCCATGCGGGCGCAGCAGCAGATGAAACGCGGCGAGCCGCGCTGGCTTCGCGCCCAGGATATCATAAACTACAAGCCATCAACCAAGATCAAGTGAACCTTCCGGCCCCGCGCCACGACATAGCCAGACCGGAAAACAGGCAGAAGGAACAGGAACGATGAAAAAGGCACTGCTGCTGGGCACCACGGGGGTTGCGGTCGCTCTGGCCATGCTGGCTTTCGGATTCGTTGCCGGAAACCCGCAGATCGCCAAGGCCGGGACCGCACAGCCGGTCGAGACGGCGGCGGCCGATACCAAGATCGACCGCACCGAGGTCGAAGGCATCATCCGCGACTATTTGTTGAAAAACCCGGAAGTTCTTCTGGAGGTCCAGGACGCGCTTGAGGCCAAGCAGAAGGAAGAGCAGCGCATCGCTCATCTCGGCGTGATCAAGGATGCCAAGGACCAGATTTTCAACTCCGCCTTCGACGGCGTCGTCGGCAATCCGACCGGCAAGGTCACCATCGTCGAGTTCTACGACTATAAT
>NZ_RZPB01000535.1:0-4267 GCF_003998535.1 Mesorhizobium sp. M7A.F.Ca.AU.002.02.1.1
GCTCATCGAGGGCAACATCCTGCAGCCGCGGCTGGTCGGCAAGAGCGTCGGCCTGCACCCGGTATGGCTGATGTTTTCGCTGTTTGCCTTCGGCGCGCTGTTCGGCTTCGTCGGCTTGTTGATCGCGGTGCCGGCTTCGGCCGCCGTCGCCGTGCTGGTGCGGTTCGCAATAGCCCGCTATCTCGAATCGCCGCTCTACAAGGGTCGCGGCGCGGCACCTGTGCCGCAGCTTCCGGCCGATCGCGGCGGCGGCCACCGCACGCAACCGCGTCGCTGAAGTGACTGCCCAGCCAACCGACCCGCCGCGCCAGTTGCCGCTCGACCTCGGCCATGGCACCGGCTATTCGCGTGACGAACTCGTCGTCTCCGGCACCAACAACCAGGCGGTTGCGCTGGTCGACCGCTGGCCGGACTGGCCATCGCCGGTGGTGGTGCTGGCCGGTCCCGCGGGTTCTGGCAAGACGCATCTGGCCTCGATCTGGCGCGCGCGTGCCAATGCGGCGGCGGTCGACGCCAGGCGCATCGGCGACAGCATCGCCAATCTCGGCGCGCGGCCGGCGCTGATCGACGATGTCGATACCGGGACGGTTGACGAACAAGGCCTGTTCCATCTGATCAATGCGGTGCGTGGTGCCGGCTCGCAACTGCTTCTGACGGCGCGCCGCTTTCCCTCGGCCTGGGGTGTTGGCCTGCCTGATCTTGCCTCGCGGCTGAAGGCGGCTGCGACAGTCGAAATTCATGAGCCCGACGATCTCCTGCTGGCAGGCGTCATCACAAAACTCTTCGCCGACCGTCAGATCGAGGTCGAACCGCATGTCGTGCAATATCTGGTCCGCCGCATCGAGCGCTCGCTGGCGACAGCGATGCGCGTGGTGGAGCGGCTCGACCGGACCGCGCTCGAACGCAAGACGCCGATCACCAGGGCGCTGGCAGCCGAAACCGTCAGTGCCATGGATGAAGGGCAGGGCGAGTTCGAGATCTGAGCCTGAGAGGCCGGTCTCAGAGCCACATTCTGGCGATCAGAGCCACATTCTGGCGAAATGACGGACTGCGAGATAGACGGCAGAGTGAGCGGCGATATAGCCGGCGGCGACCAGCACAAACATCCCGATACTGACACGCCAGGAGCGGGAGACCACGGCGCCCGGGGCCTGCCTCGCCTGTCTGCGGCTTTCACGGTTATTCCACATCGCCAGTGCGGCGCAGGCAATTGCCCACGTCACCATGACCGGAACCGTTATGCCGGCATAGGCAAAGTAGGCCGGTCCGAAAAGCGACACCCAGGCATCGATTCCAAGCATCTGACCCCCCTGTTTGCCGAACCGCCCGCGGCTGCCGGACACACGGCCGGTGCCGCAGCAAGTGAACCGTATGGCTGCGCCGGGCATTGGGCTGTGGGGGGATGGTCGGAGTGGAGAGATTCGAACTCCCGACCCTCTGGTCCCAAACCAGATGCGCTACCAGGCTGCGCTACACTCCGAACGGTCTGTTGCCTATTCATTTCGGTGGTGCATGGCAAGTGCAAAAACCTGCGAGAGCAAAAACCTTGCCGCCGTGCGCATTGCGCAGTAATGACGGGCGAAGGGTGGCGATGCTGCCTTGCACAACAACGAGGTGGCCATGTCCGCGCGCATTTTCAGCCCAGCCAAAACCGCGATGCAGTCCGGCAAGGCCAAGACCGGTTACTGGGTGCTGGAATTCGATCCCGAGTCGCGCAAGAAGATCGACCCGCTGATGGGCTATACGACGTCGGCAGACATGAGAAGCCAGATCAGGCTTAGCTTCGACACGCGCGAAGAGGCGGTCGCCTACGCCGAAAAGCAAGGGCTCGCTTTCCGCGTCGAAGAGCCGAAAGAGACCAAGCGCCGCCAGATTTCCTATGCGGAGAATTTCCGCTATGACCGCAGGACGCCCTGGACGCATTGAACGGCGCCCGGCGCCAGAATATCCAGCCGGCCCAAGGGCCGGCCAGCGGTCCCGTAGCTCAGCTGGATAGAGCACCGGCCTTCTAAGCCGATGGTCACAGGTTCGAATCCTGTCGGGATCGCCAAAGCCTTTCGGTCCGTTCCGGACACATAGGTTACGGTTTATACCGGAGACACGGGCTTTCAGAGAGCGGTATCAGGCCTCGTGCGCTCAGACCGCCGCCGCCAGAAGCAGCGTTACCCCCAGGACCGTCGACGCATAGATCGTCGCTAGGAGCACGATCGGCCGAGGATACTCGGTGGGTGTTGCGAGGCTGGTTATGTCGGGACCCCGAAATGTTTCGGTGCCGGGCGACGGGACGTCGGCGGCGGTGGCAGCGTTGTCATTGCAAGCGCGCACAGAAAGGCGCTGGATTATATCGGCGGCGATCAGAGGATCGTCCGCCACCAATTTCGACCAGTCCGAAACAATGCCGATTTCATGTTGTGACATCGCGCGCCTCCCATTTACGGCCTAACAGCGATGTCTAAATTATGTTCCACTAATAGTTTCGCGAGGCGGACCGCTCTTTGTCACTGCGGTCTTCTGATCGATGAAAACCACGCCCGCTGCCTCCAAGCCTCGACGGATGGCAGCCAGCTTGGCGGGACTGGGAATCCTTCGCCCGCTCTCAAAACTGCCAATCGTTCCTTCGCTGAGGCCGCACTTCGCGGCGAGTCGCACCTGCGACCACTTCAGGATCGCTCGTGCAGCTCTGCACTGCTGGGGTGTAAGGGGTTGGGTCCCTGAGACGGTGGCGCTTCGCTTGTTCACATCCTGACGGTCCTTCGCTTCGGTGGGACACGGCTTTGCACCAGGCCCGCCTTGTCCAGATCCACCGTGACCATTGTCCCGAGCGACACCGTGACCTTGTCGCCGTCGATCCGCTTAACGTCGCCGGATAATTCCATCTGCTGGCCCCTGGTCAGCCTGGTTGCCGGATCAATGACCGAATGCGGAAGACCGGGGATCGACACGCTGACGCGGTCCTTCGTGACGCGCTTCAGCACCGTCGCCATGACCGCCACCTCGTCGCCGACTTTATTGCCATGCTCTGATTCTGGGGCGGCATCTGCCGGCGTCAAGGATTAGCTGCGTCTGATATAGAAAAGTCCGCGGGCGTGGCTCGGCGCCAGCGTATTATTTCGTTACTCGGCCTTTTCGGAACCTTCCCGCGCACGGCGCGTTCGGCCCGCTGTATTCGCGGACCCTCATATAAAAGTGGACAGGCGGGAGGCAAACAAGGGTGGGGAGGAGTGTTGCCATGTCGAAGCGAGAAATAGGGATATCTTCGGCCCTCGATCGGCGCATTGCCGATCTCAGGGCCAGGATGCAGGACGCCCGGATCACGGAATACGAAATGAAGACCTTTCAAAAAGTGGCTTCAGCCATGGGAGGCGACGGAGGCTCCCTGCGTCTCGATGCCGACGACCTGATCGCGGCATCCTTTGTCGTCGATGCGCTGGGTGAACCGACGCTCAACTGACGACGGGCGATCTGGCTTCGCGCGCCGTTTTGCCCTTGCCCGGCCGGCAATTGGCCCACGCCTTCACACTTTGAAACAGGATGGCTGCTTTCCAGCGGCCGTCCTGTGGCGTCTGCCCAAGCGTCTGTCGCAAGTCATAGGCAGGGGCTGGTTGGCCGGTGGATTTGATTCCGCCGCCGACATCGAATTGGAGGGAAAGTCTTATCAATTTGTTTGGGTTGGTGCGTCATAGTAGCGACGGCTAACGGAGTGGACGCGATGAAGCTCGATCTGTCGCCGACGAGCTGGGGCAGGGTGATCGCTGTCACGGCAGTCGGTACGGCATTCTTCATTGCCGTGGCGTTCTTCGTCGATTCCTTCAATTTTCCCTATCTTTCGCCCGAGGCCGTGTGGCGGGCGCAGATGACCGACCTGATGCTGCCTTTGGTGCTGGGCGGCTCGTTTCTGTTTTTCCTGATGTGGAAGATTCGCCAGCTGGCCATCGCGCAGCGCGATCTCAGCGTCATCGCCGCGACCGACAGCCTGACGGCGGTGCTGAACCGTGGCGCCTTCTCGATGCTGGTCGAAGCCTATCTCGAGCAGACCCGCAAGCAGGAGCAGACCCGTTCGGGGGCGCTGCTGATCATCGACGCCGACCACTTCAAGTCGATCAATGACCGCCTGGGCCATGATTGCGGCGATCAGGCCCTCAAACTGATAGCGCAGGCGATCAAGGGGCAACTGCGTGGCAGCGATATCGTCGGCCGCATCGGCGGCGAAGAATTCGGCGTGTTTCTGCCCGGCGTGGATCCCTCGCAATCCTGGGTGGTTGCCGAA
>NZ_RZPB01000536.1:0-4264 GCF_003998535.1 Mesorhizobium sp. M7A.F.Ca.AU.002.02.1.1
GTTTATTGCTTCGGCGGCTGGGGTGGAACTTCACCCGGCTTGATCACCGGCGTCTTGCCTTCGTCGGGGGCCGGCGCCGCCATGCCCTGGTCTCCCGTCGGGGGCGGTTTCAGCACGCCGCCGCAGTCGTTGAGCTTCGCGGTCAAATTGCCGTCATCGGCTTGCTTTTCAGGCTGCTGTTTTGCCTCTTGCCCGGTCTGAGCCCTGCATTTGTCGGCCTGCGGCGCCTGGCTGTCGTTCTGCTGCTGGGCTGCGGCCGGCACTGCCAGCGCCAGCATAAGGCCGAATGGCATGATGGCGAGAGTTCTCATCCCTACCTCCTTCTTTCTTTCACGGTCGCCTGCGGCGACCTTCCCTTCACAGGGACAACGCCTGTCGACGAAAAAGGTTGGCCGCGTCGCCGGGCGGCATTGCAACCAAACCCGTTCGCCGGCCGTTGCGCGTGCCGGAGGCGGTCATGTTCGAAGGTTTTCAAGGCGCGGAAATCGACACCGGCGATGCCGGCATATTCTGCCTGCGTGCCGGGACCGGGCCGCCATTGCTGTTGCTGCACGGCTTTCCGCAGACGCATCTGATGTGGCGCGACATCGCGCCCGCTCTGGCCAGCCGGTTCAGCGTCGTCTGCGCCGATTTGCGCGGCTATGGCGGCAGCTCCTGTCCGGCGTCCACTCCGGACCACGCACCCTATGCCAAGCGCGCCATGGCGGACGATTTGGTGAGGCTGATGGAGAAGCTGGGTTTCAGCAGCTTCATGGTCGCCGGCCATGATCGCGGCGGGCGTGTCGCCTACCGCATGGCGCTCGACCATCCGGGCAGCATCGACAGGCTCGCCGTCCTCGACATCGTGCCGACCGCCGATGCCTGGGACCGCGCCGACGCCAGGCTGGCGCTGGGCTATTGGCCATGGTCGCTGCTGGCGCAGCCCGAGCCATTGCCGGAAAAGATCCTGTCCGGCGCCGCCGAGGCGATCGTCGACAATGCGCTCAACGGCTGGGGCTCACAGCCATCGGCGTTTCCAGCCGAAGTGCGTCAGGCCTATGTGGAGGCCCTGCGTACGCCTGCCCACGCCCATGCCATCTGCGAGGAATATCGGGCGGCAGCCACGCTCGACCGCGAGCATGACCATGCCGACAAGGCAGCCGGCCGGCGCATCCGCTGCCCGCTGCTGGCGCTATGGAGCGGTCAGGGCGCGTTGGCGGATTGGTATGCCGGCGAAGGCGGACCACTGGCGCTGTGGCGCGGCTGGGCCGACGACGTGCGCGGACAGGCGATGCCGGGTGGACACTTCTTCCCCGAGGAGGACCCGGCGCGGACGGCCGATCTGCTGGCCGGCTTCTTCGGCGAAACCAGTCACGGCATCTCCGTGCGATCGGAGTTACCTTCGCCCTCCCCTTGATGGGCTCAGGACGTTTCGGTTTCAGGCAGGTCGGCGCCCAACTGCGGAACGATGATCGAATCCAGCGGCGCCGTCAGCGACCAGCTGAGATGGCCCGGGCTGCGATCCAGCACCGCCAAGCCGTTCAGCGATTGCGGCGCGACCCGTTGCAGGACGACGGTGCCGAAACCCTTGCGCGTGCTTTCGTCTTGCCGCCCCCCGGGCCGCTCTCCCTCACGCACCGGCATCGTCTCGTCCCAGAGCAGATGGATTTCCAGCTTGTCCGAAGCGCCTTCGACGATCCGCCAGGTGATCTCCAGCCGCCCGGCCTCGCTCGCCAGCGCGCCATATTTGGAAGAGTTGGTGCCGAGTTCATGAAACGCCATGCCGAGATTTTGCACGGCATTCGGCTGCAGGGTCAAAAGCGGTCCGGAAAGCGATACCCGCGCCTCGTGGCCGAACGGCTTGAGCTGCTCCTGGGCAAGGTCGAAGAGGCTGGCGCCGGCCCATTCCGAGTTCACCAGCAGATCGTGCGACCGCGACAGCGCCATGATGCGGGAACGGATCATCTCCTCGAACTCGCGCGGATCGGTCGAGCGTTTGCTGGTCTCCCGGATCATCGAGAGGATCACCGCGAACTGGTTCTTGACGCGATGGTTCACCTCGCGGAGCAAAAGCCTGATCCGGCGCTCGCTCTCCTTGCTGGCGGTGATGTCGCGGGCGATCTTCGATGCGCCGATGATCTCGCCGGACGCGTTCCTGATCGGCGAAATGGTCAGCGACACGGCGATGAGGCCGCCATCCTTGCGCCGGCGGATCGTCTCATAGCTGGCCAGGAGCTCGCCCCTGCGAACCCGGCTGATGATGTCGGTCTCTTCATCCTTGAGATGATCGGGGATGAGCATGAGTACGGAGCGGCCGACGGCCTCTTCGGCGGTGTAGCCGAACATGCGTTGCGCCGCCGCGTTCCAACTGGTGATGATGCTGTTCAGGTCCTTGCTGACGATGGCGTCGAAGGACGAATCGACAATCGCCGCCAGCCGAGCGTGGGCAGTGATTTCGAGCAGGCTATCGACGCTTGCCAATTCTGTCATTGCCCCGTCGTGGCCCCACCTTGCCGCCTCCCGCCAGCGTCTGCGTGAGGATTCCCCTCCTGCTAGAAATGCCTGACCGGGCATTTTGGTTGCAGTCGGTGCGCAGCATTCCGCATTTGCGGTCGCGGACACGCATGTCACGATAATGCCCGGCCCTCCATCTCGGCAATGCCTCTGCGGCCGTAAATGCCGATCCAGTCGAGCTGCTGTAAGCCCGATGACCGCTTCGCCCTGTCCGTCTCATCGGCCTGCTTTTTCGGAGCCGGCGTCGTTGGGCGGCGCAACGGGCACTGCATCGGCGTCGGGATTCCTTTGCGGACAGTCCTCATAGCTGTGGTCGCGCCCGCCGCAGAAGGAACAGCACATGGCCTCGCGATCCCCGCTTCCGGGCCGCCATTGCGGAGTTTTGTAGGGCTTCCTGCCATCCATCCCCAGCAATGCACGACGGACCATTTGGTTGCGCTGCCACAGACGGCGAGCCGGCGGTTGCGGAACCACCCGGCGGGATGCGAGTTTCGGCCGATATGTCCATTCGAGGAACAGCCATGCCAATGCGCCGAATTGCCTTGACGGCAGCGATCCTGCTGGCCGCGACCGGCCTCGCCGAAGCCAGGCCCGACACCCGCACGATGAGTTGCGACCAGCTCCGGCAACTGCTCCAAAGCCGCCATGCCGTGGTGCTGACCACAGGCCCCAACACCTATGATCGCTATGTCAGGCAGTTCGGCAACGAATGCGACTGGCCGGAGGTGCCGATGTCGGCCTATGTCCCGACCCGTGACGGCAGCTGCCCGGTCTACCGCTGCGAGGAACCTGTCACCAACTTTCCGGACTGACACCGCGCTTCCAATCGGCTTTGCCGCCGCAGTGCGTTGATCCCGGCGCGCGAACCGGCTAGGGGTGGGGCGCAACGTGCATTTTCCCGCTTCGTCTAATGGTAGGACAGCGCCCTTTGAAGGCGTGAATCGAGGTTCGAGCCCTTGAGCGGGAACCAGCAACCAAGCGCTTGGCTGGTTCGAAGCCGCGCGCAGACTGGCCAGCCGGCTTCAGCACATTAGCGCGCGCTTGTATTTCACTCGAAGCAGGATCATCATCCAGGCCGTCAGTGGCTTGAAGGGGTAGAGCGCATGGAACTGAGTTGCTTTGACGGGGGCGTGCTTGCGTCGACGATGTCCCTGAACGTCACGGCGGTTTTCATGATATTGGCCGCATTTGCCGCATTTCGGCTGCTTGCAATGTCAGGCGAAGGTTCTGTCGACCAACTCCAGACGGCGTAGCCGGCAGAGAACCTCCCGTGCAGGAGAACGGCATATGGCCGCGAGAAAGGTGATAGCCGTCAAGGACTGGTCTTGCGGCATGAGCGACGAGCTTGGCCGCGTCGTGCTGACCATCAACCCGACCGAGGGTGAGCCCATCCTGGTTTTGATGACAATTTTCCAGGCGGCAAGGATGGCCGGGGAATTGCGGGCGCCGAAACTCGTCTCCATACCCCGGTGACGCCACGCCCCCGGCAAGGCGGATCAAGCTCGCCGGGGCAGCCCCAACGCCCCCAGCGAGCCCTGTTGCTCCGTTACGATGAACAATGGAGCAATTAGTGTTTTACGGATCTGGGCGCCGTTAAGTTGCATCCGGCTCCTGAAACCATTTCGCGGACCCCGCGTTGACCACCGGGCCGACACAGGAGACATCTCATGACCGTCAACTGCCGCATATCGATCGACAACCGGCCGGAGGCCACGGACGCGGTTTTTCAGGCGGTTCCGCGGATCGGCGAAAGCGTTGCGCTGTCGATCGA
>NZ_RZPB01000537.1:0-4262 GCF_003998535.1 Mesorhizobium sp. M7A.F.Ca.AU.002.02.1.1
CGACTACGCCATCGATCATCTCGCCGACCGCGCTGTCTTTTCCGTCTTCCGCCGCACCAGCGAAGTGCCGCTGTTCCAGATCGTCAAGGATCCGAAACTGGCCCGCAAGCAGGGCGCCTTTGCCGTCATCGCCGCCGGCGGCCGCATCTTGAAACGCGGCCAGGAACTCGGCCGCGTGCTCGGTGTGTTCGACAGCAAGTTGAAGCTGGTCGAAGCCTGAGCAGGGAATTAGAGCAGGGGAATTGAAGAAATGGAGAATTGATGAGTTGAAGAAAAGGCCTCGGCGTCATCTGTTGCCGCCGCTTCTTTTTATTCTTCAGTTCTTCAATTGCGCAATTCTTCAGTTCCTTCTTCAGTCCCCTCTAAGGCGAAACTTCCGCTCTGGCAGCGAACTCGGATCGGGCGGCGCCGATGCCCCGCCATTCAGCGACAGCTGCATGAACACCGTGTCCAGCCAGCGCCCGTGCTTGTAGCCGGAGCCTTCCAGGCGGCCCGAATGGCGAAAGCCGAGCTTTTCGTGCAGCCGCACCGAGGCGCTGTCGGGACGGCCATCGCCGATCACCGCGATGATCTGGCGAAAGCCCGCCGTCGTCACCGCCTCGATCAGGCTTTGCATCAGCTTGAGCCCGACGCCCTGGCCCTTGGCCTCGGGCGCGACATAGACCGAATCCTCGACAATGAAGCGATAGGCCGGGCGTGGCCGGAAGGCACCGGCATAGGCGTAGCCGAGAACCGCGCCGTCCTTCTCCGCCACAAGGTAGGGAAAGCCGCCGGCCATCAGGCTGTCGAATCGAACACCCATCTCCGCGCGGCTCGGCGGCTCCAACTCATAGCTCGCCGTGCCTTGGGCGACCGCGTCGGCGTAGATGCCGGTGATGCTGTCGAGGTCGGCCGCTGTCGCCGGTCGAATCGTAATAGTGCTCATAGTTTATGGGTGCCATTTCTCTGCTCGCGATAACAGCAAAGCCCGGCACAAAAGAAAAGGGCGGCCGTTGGGCCGCCCTTTTGGAACTCGATGGTCCAGCATGCTGAACTAGCGACGGTCGCCCATGAACTGCAGCAGGAACATGAACAGGTTGATGAAGTCGAGATAGAGCGTCAGCGCGCCCATGATCGCCTTGCGGCCGGCAACGTCCGAACTGTCGCCCTCGAAATACATCTCCTTGATCTTCTGCGTGTCATAGGCGGTGAGGCCCGCGAAGACCAGCACGCCGATCGCCGACACGGCAAACGACAGCGCCGACGACTGCAGGAAGATGTTGATCACCGACGCGATGATGATGCCGAACACGCCCATGATCAGGAACGAGCCCATCGCCGTCAGGTCGCGCTTGGTGGTGTAGCCGAACAGCGACAGCGCACCGAAGGCGGCGGCCGTGGCGAAGAAGGTCTGTGAAATGCTGGCCGTGGTGTAGACCAGGAAGATCGAAGACAGCGACAGGCCGACGAGACCGGCATAGACCCAGAACGTCGTCTGCGCTGCCGAAACGCTCATCGACTGGACGCGGAACGACAGGAACAGCACGGCGGCCAGCGGCGCCAGCATCACCACCCAGCGCAGCGGCGAGCCGAAGATCGCGTAGCCGAAGGACGTCAGCATCTCGCCGCTCGGCAGCGTCGCGACAGCCGAAGCCGGATCGGTGGTGGTGGCCAGCATGATCGTGCCGACAGCGGCAAGACCGGTGATGAGGAGGCCAAGCCCCATCAGATTGTAAACCTTGATCATGTAGGCGCGCAGGCCCTGATCGATGTCGGCACCGACGCCGACGCCGGGCACGGCGCGCGTCTGGTAGTTGCGAATGGGATCAGCCATTGTAGTCCTCTATTGCTTCTGCCCCGTCCGGTGTCAGGTCCTTCCGGACCTGGGCGCCGCTGGCAGGGCTCCAGCATGCCTGTGGCGAAATATGATGGTTATTCGCGTCAAGAACAAGACCGTAACCGGATGTAACGGTTCGTGAGAGGGCGAAGCGCCGTTTCCTCGGCTTTTCGGACGGCTTTCTTACCAAGATTTAATCCAGGATGCCCGTTCCGGGCCTGTCGTCACAGGTTGCGCAGCACCGGTGCTGCCTTGTGGCCGAGCACCCGCCAAGTACCGGCGAGACCAATGCCGACCGTGATCACCAGCGAAAACAGAATGGTTGCCACCGCCACCTCCGGCATGAAATGCGACGGCAGAGTCATGATGCGCGCGACGACGAACCAGGCGGCTGCGCTGCCCGCCGCCAGCGCGAAAATGGCGGTGGCCAGCCCGATCAGCATATATTCGAGCGAGAAGGCCGATATCAGCGTCGTGCGTGTCGCGCCCAGCGTCTTCAACACCACCGCATCATGGATGCGCGCCCGGTTGCCGGCTGCAAGCGCGCCGGCCAGCACCAGCACCGAAGCGATCAGCGCCACGCCAGCGGCCGCCCGGATCGCCGTGCCGAGCTGTCCGACCAGCCGGTTGACGATGTCGAGCGCGTCCTTGACCCGCACCGTCGTCACCGCCGGGAAGGCGCGGGTGACGGCGTTGAGGATGCGGGCGTCGTCGGCCGTCGATGCACTCTTTTCGGTCAGCGTCGCCATCCAGCCATGCGGGGCGCCCGCGAATGTGTTGGGCGAGAAGACCATGACGAAATTGATACCCATCGTCTCCCATTCGACTTGGCGGAAACTGGCGATCCTGGCCGTGACGTTGCGGCCCAGCACATTGACGGTGATGGTGTCGCCGAGCTTCAGCCCGATCTCCTTGCCTTCTTGCGCCGAAAACGAAACCAGCGGTTCGCCGCTGTAATTTTCGGGCCACCAACTGCCCTCGGTCAGCGTCGCGTTCTCCGGCTGCCTGGTGTCATAGGTCAGGCCGCGATCCCCCCTCAGCACCCAGGCGCCTTCCGCCGGCACCTTCACCTTGTCGACATCGACACCGTTCAGCGCCATCACCCGGCCGCGCAGCATCGGCACCTTGGCCAGCACGCCCTGCGGCGCCTCCTTGCCGATCAGCGCCGAGAAGGACGCGACATCGGCGCTCTGGATGTCGACGAAGAAGAAGTTCGGCGCCCGTTCCGGCAGGCTGCCTGAGATCTGTCGCCTGAGATTGCCGTCGATCAGCGCCAGCGTCACCAATAGCGTCAGCCCGAGCCCCAGGGACAGCACCACCGATGGCGTCAGGGCGCCTGGCCGATGGATGTTGCCGATGGCGAGCCTGAGCGCCACGAAGCGCACGCGCGGGCTTTTCCTGGCCGCCCATTGCACCAGTGCGCCGACCGAGCGCAGCACCAGGAAGGCGAAGACGGTAGCGCCGACAAAGATCGAGGCGATGCGCTGGTCGCCCGAGAACAGAATGGCCAGCGCCGCAAGCAGCAGCGCGATGCCTATGGCCGCCGCGACATAGGCGGGGCGCGGCAAGCCGCGGCCTTCCAGTCCCATTTCGCGAAACAGCGCGGTTGCCGGCACGTCGCGGGCGCGGCCGAGCGGCAGCAGCGCGAAAGCCAACGTCACCAGCAGGCCGAACAGCGCCGCCATGCCGAGCGCGCCGGGATAGAAGCCGCCTTCGGCCGGCACCGGAATGACGGATTGCAAGGCCGCGCTCGCCGCGAAGGGCATTAGTGCGCCGAGCACAAGGCCTAGCACGACACCCAATCCGGCTATGATCAGGATCTGCACGAGATAGACGGCAAAGACGAAGCCGCCCGAAGCGCCCAGGCTCTTGAAGGTGGCGATGACGCCGCGCTTGCCGTCGAGATAGGCGCGCACCGCATTGGCGACGCCGACGCCGCCGACCACCAGCGCCGTCAGCCCGACCAGGGTCAGGAACTGCGAGAAGCGTTCGATGTTGGACGACAGCGCGGGCGCCGCGTTGCTGCGCGTGCGGATCGACCAGCCGGCTTCCGGAAAATCCGTGGCGGCCTGATCCTGGATGGCCTTGAGCCTTGCCTCGTCGGCGTCCGCCGGCAGCCGGATTTTGTAGGCATTCTCGACCAGGCTGCCCGGCTGGATCAGTCCAGTGGCCGCCAACCCTTCGGTCGAGATCATCAGCCTCGGCGCGAAGCCGAAGCCGTCGGACACGGCATCCGGTTCGGCGACCAGCTTGGCGCGCAGTTCGAAAGTAGCGGTGCCGAGCTTCAGCCGGTCGCCAAGCTTGACGTGCAACCGCTCGAACAGAAGATCGGGCGCTGCCGCACCGAAGACGCCGAACTCTTCGCCGAACAGTTCCTGTTTCGACAGCGCCGGCTCGGTCTCCAGCGTGCCATAGAGCGGATAGACATGGTCGACCGCCTTGGCCT
>NZ_RZPB01000538.1:0-4253 GCF_003998535.1 Mesorhizobium sp. M7A.F.Ca.AU.002.02.1.1
ATCCTGCACCATGAAGCTCAACGCCGCCGCCGAGATGATGCCGGTGAGCTGGCCGAGCATTGCCAATCTGCACCCTTTCGCCCCGGCCGCGCACTCGGCAGGCTACCGCGCCATGATCGGCGAGCTGGAGGGCTGGCTGTCGGAGATCACCGGCTTCGACGCCGTCACATTGCAGCCCAATGCCGGCAGCCAGGGCGAATATGCCGGACTGCTCGCCATCCGCGGCTATCACCGCTCTCGCGGCGACAACCACCGCACCGTCTGCCTGATCCCCTCCTCGGCGCATGGCACCAATCCCGCGAGCGCGGCGATGGCTGGCATGAACGTCGTCGTCGTGCGCTGCACCGAAGACGGTAACATCGACATGGACGACATGAAGGCCAAGGCGACTGAGCATGCGCAAAATCTCGCAGCGCTGATGTTCACCTATCCCTCGACGCATGGCGTGTTCGAGGAAGGCGCACGCGATCTCTGCGCGCTGATCCATGAGCATGGCGGCCAGGTCTATTTCGACGGTGCCAACCTCAACGCGCTGGTCGGGCTTGCCCGTCCCGGCGACATCGGCGCCGATGTCTGCCATATGAACCTGCACAAGACCTTCTGCATTCCGCATGGCGGCGGCGGACCCGGCATCGGGCCGATCGGCGTCAAGGCGCATTTGAAGCCGTATTTGCCCGGCCATGTCACCGAAGGCTCGGCGCACGCCGTCTCCGCCGCCCCCTTCGGCAGCGCCTCGATCCTGCCGATCACCTGGATGTATATCCGCATGATGGGCGCCTCGGGCCTGAAGCAGGCGACCGAAACAGCGATCCTTTCCGCCAACTACATCGCAACGCGGCTCGGTGCGCATTTCCCGGTGCTCTACAAGGGCAGGCAGGGACGCGTCGCGCATGAATGCATCCTCGACACCCGTGTGCTCAAGGAGAGTGCAGGCATCAGTGTCGACGATGTCGCCAAGCGGCTGATCGATTATGGTTTTCACGCGCCGACCATGTCCTTCCCGGTCGCCGGCACGCTGATGGTGGAGCCGACCGAGTCCGAGCCCAAGCGGGAAATCGACCGCTTCTGCGAGGCCATGATCGCGATATCGGCAGAGGCAGCAAAAGTCGCCAGGGGCGAATGGCCTTTGGCCGACAATCCGCTGGTCAACGCGCCGCACACCGCCGCCGAGGCGCTGGCCGGCCAGTGGAACCATCCCTACTCGCGCCTGGAAGCGGCCTATCCGGCCGGCGACGCCGACACGGCAGCCAAGTACTGGCCTCCGGTGTCACGCATCGACAATGTCGCCGGCGACCGCAACCTGGTCTGCTCGTGCCCGCCGCTGTCCGACTATCTGGGGGCCGCGGAGTAATTTACGCTGAGCGCAAGGCCGGCTTGATCGGCTCGGCCTTGCCCATCCTCTTGCGGCTGATGACGCAATTTCGTCCGGCGCGTTTGGCGGCATAGAGCGCCGCGTCTGCCTCGGTGAGCACGTTGTCGAGGCTGCTGCCGCTTGCCTCGCCAAAGCCGATGCCGCCGCTGACCGTGCTGCGCAATTTGCCGAGCTGGGTGGGGACGATTTCGGCGCCGAAAGCCACGCCGATCTTGCTGGCGAGATCGTAGGCCTTTTCGTCCGTCATCCGCGACATGACGACTGCGAACTCCTCGCCGCCAAGGCGAAAAGCGTCGACGCCGGGCCGGGCATATTTCTTGATGACGGCGGCAAAACGGCACAAGACCTGATCCCCAACCGGGTGACCGTAGACATCGTTCGTCCGCTTGAAGTGGTCGAGGTCGAACATGACGATAGACATGAATGGACCGAAACTCCGCTCGCCGTAAAGCGACGTCAATGCCCGGCGGTTCAGCAACCCTGTCAGCGGGTCGGTCATGGTCTCGGCCTTGAGCTCGATCTGCGCCTGCAGATGATGGAGGGAGAGCGTCAATGCTCCGAGCCCGGTCATGCAGGCCACCGCCACGACGGAATTCAATCGTTCGGCCCAATTGTCGGGCGCAATCGCGAGCGTCCATTGCCCCTTGGTCAGCAGAACCACGCCGCAAAGCGCAAACGACATCGCGCAGGTGCCGCTCAGAAACGAAACCACCAGCAGGATGCGGCGATCGTGACTGCCGTTGATCCAGAACATGGCGCCGATCGCCGACAGCAGCGCCGTCACCGTGGTGTAGGTGATGATGAAGCCAACGCCGTCAAAGCCAAGGAAAGTGACAGCGGCACAGATAGTCATGGCGGCAAGCGCCGGTGCAACGGCGCGCCTGTAGCCGGGCACGCCGAGATATTGCATGGCCGACAAGCAGAGGATCAGGAACCCCAGGCTGAGCAGCGCAAGCACGATCTGGCAAAGCAGCGGATCGGGGTCCTTGGTGTACCGCCAGAACAGGATCACATGCGCGACGAGCACCAGAATTCCGCACGCCACCGTCAGCACGAAACCTGCCTTGGGTGCGGTGAACCAGATCGCAAACATGGTGACGCTGAGGCATATGCCCGACAGCGCGGCTGCGAGCAGGAGCGAACTGAAGTCCAGCATATCGGGCAAGGGCCTCTCGAGCGTCGGCGGTTGCGCTGCATTCTAGGTCAGCGGCTGCCCCCAGATACGGATTTTCAGGCGATCCATCGATGCAACCTGCAGATAGGGTTTACAAAGCGTCGATGGCACGTGTCCCGAAACCGGACCATTGGACGCGAGATCAACCCTTGTTCAGGAGAGCGAGGTTGGCGTTGACGACGGTGGGATCGGCCATGCCGGCCTTCGCTTCGAGCAGCAGCGCCTTGGCCTTCTTGCGATTGCCGCGCAGCAGTTGCGAATAACCCATATTGTTGACGATCTGCGGCCTGCGACCGGCGACTTTCAGAAGCTGGCCGTAGGCACGGTCGGCGAAGTCGAAGCGGCCGAGTTCATCATAGGAAGCCGCGAGCCCCATCCAGGCCTCCGCATTGTCGGCCTTCAACTCGACGGCCTTGCGGAAGTGCTTTTCGGCGAGGCCGTAATTGGCGTCGCGAAACTGCGCCTTGCCTTGCGCCAGATCGGAGGTTTCGGTGTCTTTAGCCGCCGGTTGGATGGCGGTGGTCTTGGTGGTGTCGACGCCACTCGTCGAACAGCCAGACATCATCAAGACGGCCGCCATCGTGGCCATTGCCGGGAAATTATTGTGACGCATGCCCCTGCCTCATCGCCCGATTTGCCGGGTCGTTCTTCAGGAAACACAATATATCAGCGGCGATTAAACTTCGGTGCCGAAACGCCGCCAAAATTCGGCTTCGGGCACACCAGCCATTAACCACCAGGCCGCGGTGCTTCAGTCGCAGCCAGCGGCGTCCTCACGGCTCCAGGGCTTTGAGCCCCGCAGGAGCCGTATACCGGCTGCCGTCATAGCGCAGCCGGTAGGTTTGGCTCACGGACTTGCCGGGATGGGACTGGCACTCGCCATCCTTGTCGGGCAACGGATTGTCGGTATCCATTCGCTCGACCACCGTTATGTCGTGGTAGCCATGATGTTTGGCCGGGCTCATCGCCAGGCTAACCCGACTGGTATGGAAGGATCCGGCGCAATTGGTATCACCCTCGCCGCCATTGCCGGCCACGACCAGGCCATCGAGCACCATCCTCAGGGAATCGCCATCGACGGCATAGAGCCGCAGGTCGGTTTCACTGAACGGATTAGGCAGCGAATTGTTTGCCATTTCGATGCGCAGGCCAAAGGCAGTAACATCGGGCGCCAGCGCATAGCGGCCGGTATCAAGCTCCACCTGGCGGATGGCGATGGCATCATCATTCATCAGCCCGGGCTGGAGCAGGCGCTGGCGCACCTGCCGGCTCTTCCTGTCGACAATCAAAAGCTCGATATCGCCGGCATGCGCGTAGTCGCTGGGTTGGGACCCGTCCATCAGCGGCACTGCGACCAACAGCAGGTCGTCATGGGCGGGCCAGATCTTGCAAGCCAGCCCTGGCGGATCGCCATACGCGAATGTCAGGGCAATGCTGGTGTGGGGTTCGAGCGTGAACGAGGTGCCGTCGGCGCTCTTTCGAGCTTTGGGATAGGCCTGCTGCACCAAGGCGGCGGCATCGCCGCAATCGCCGGCCACGGCCCAGGCGGGCGACAGGCTGGCCGCGGCAAGGCCAAGGAAGAGGGTGCGCAGCAGCATGGACTTTCTCACCTGCAAAGCCGGGTTCGGTCAGAACAATGGTTTGTCAGCCCCTTGCTAGGGCTTTTGTGGAGCGCTCGCTAGTGCGCCGTCATTTTGACGATGACTG
>NZ_RZPB01000539.1:0-4251 GCF_003998535.1 Mesorhizobium sp. M7A.F.Ca.AU.002.02.1.1
GCCCAAGGGCGTCTCCGTGCTCAGCATAGCCGGTGCTCTGGAACTGTCGTCGGATGGCTCGGTGACCTCGGCGCGGATCGCACTCGGCTGCATGGCGGATCGGCCCATGCGCGCCAGGGCGGCGGAAAAAGCGCTGATCGGCCGAACGCTAACCGCTGACGGCATCGCGCCGGCCTTGGCCGCGGCCGGTGATGGCACCTCGCCCATCACCGACCCGATCGCCAGCGCCTGGGATCGCGCCGAAGTCCTGCCGGTTCATCTCGGGCGGTTGCTGCTCGCATAATATTTGTTCGGGGGCGCGCGTCTGTCCGCTGGTTCGGGCAGGCGCGCTGGGAGGAAAACATGGCAAAGGTTCCGGTTCAATTCACGCTCAACGGCTCGGAAAAGGCCGAATTCATCGACAGCGGCACGACGCTGCTTCAGGCGCTGCGCGACAAGATCGGCGACACCTCGCCGAAGGGCGGCTGTCATCAGGGCACCTGCGGCGCCTGTTCCGTCATCATAGACGGCGAACTCCGGCTCTCCTGCCTGACGTTGGCCGAGACCTGCAATGGCGCCGTCATCAGCACGACATCAGGGCTTTCGGAAAGCGGCGTGCTGCACCCGCTGCAGCGCGCCTTTCTCGACACGTTCGCCACGCAATGCGGCTTCTGCACGCCGGGCATGATCATGGCGGCCAAGGTGCTGCTCGACCACACGCCCAATCCCAGCCGCGACGAGGTGGTCGAGGCGCTGTCGGGCAACATCTGCCGCTGCACCGGTTACGAGCCGATCATCCAGGCGGTGCTGACCGCCGCCCGCGCCAATTCGCAGAACGCGGCCTGAAGGGTCCAAAACAATGGAACTGCGCAAGAACTACTTCGCCGATGTCCGCAAGGACGATCTGCACGAGATCGGCCAGCCCCGGCCGCGCTCGGATTCGCCCGGCCATGTCACCGGCAAGACCGCCTTTTTCGCCGACCGCAACTTTCCCGGCATGCTGCACCTGAAGATGGTGCGCAGCCCGCATCACCATGCCCGCATCGGTTCGATCGACACCTCAGAGGCGGAAAAACATCCGGGCGTGGTGAAAATTCTGACCGCCAAGGACGTACCGCACAATGTCTACACCATCCTGATCCTGATCCAGATCGGGCCGGAGGACGAGACGGTGCTTGCCGACGGCAAGGTGCGCTGGAAGGGCGAGGCCGTGGTGGCGGTGCTGGCCGAAACCGAGCGCGCGGCACAAGAGGCCGCAGCCAAGGTCAAGGTCGACTATGAGGTGCTGCCGGCCGTCTTCGACATGGAAGAGGCGCTGAAACCCGACGCGCCGCTGGTCAACGAATATCACGGCCAGAATTATTACCTCTATGATAGCGGCGAGTGCCGCAAGGTGCGCTTCGGCGATGTCGAGGCGGGCTTCGCCGGCGCCGACCACATACTGGAGCAGAGCTACCAGTCTTCGCCGATCGAGCACGCGCCGACCGAGACCACCGGCTGCGTGGTGGCGCCCGAGGGCAATGACCGCTTCACCTGCTATACCAACACGCAGGCGATGTTCTTCACGCTCGACAACACCTCGATCATCCTGCAGATGCCGGGCAGCAAATTGCATTTCGTCGGCGGCACAGTCGGTGGCGGTTTTGGCGGCAAGGTCGACGTCATCGTCGAGCCGATCGCCATCCTCGGCGCAAAACTAACAGGACGACCAGTCTGTTTTATCTACAGCCGCGAGGAGGAGATGCAGATCTCGTCGCCGCGCGCCGCTGAAAAGGTCGTCATCAAGGACGGCGTCATGAAAGATGGCCGCATCGTCGCGCGCAAGGTCACCGGATACACCGATGCCGGCGCCTATTCGCGCCACTCGCCCTACGGCGCGCAGAAGGGCGCGGGGCATTATCCCGGCCCCTACACTATTCCGAACGTCTGGATCGACACCTATTGCGTCTACACCAACCGCACGCCGTCGTCGGCCATGCGCGGCTTCGGCGTCACCATCGGCGATTTCGCGCTGGAGGTGCAGATGGACAAGCTGGCGCGCCTGATCGGCATGGACCCGCTCGAATTCCGCTTCATCAACGCCTATCGCGACGGTGATATGAAAGCGCACCGCCAGCCGACAGAGGGCGCCGCGCTGATCGAATGCATGCAGGAAGCCTCGCGCGCCGCCAACTGGCCGGTGGCGGAAAAGTACCTGGCGATGTCCTCCTATACGAAGGGAGCTTGAGATGGCGATCAGGCGTGGGCGCGGCGTTGCCGCGATCAACTATCCCACCGGTATGAACCTCGGCGGTGACCCGACGCAGGCACTGGTGCACTCGACGCCAACAGGCAATTTCATGGTGACATTGTCCTCCGTCGATCTCGGCCAGGGCATGAAGCAGATCATGGCGCAGATCTGCGCCGAGACCATCGGCGTGCCGACAGACCGCGTCGTCGTCGACACCGCCGACACCGACACCGGCCCGCACTGCATGGGCACCTTCGCCTCGCGCGGTACGCACCGCGCCGGCAACGCCGTCATCCAGGCGGCAAGGGAAGCGCGGCAGGTGATGCTGGAAGTGGCCGCCGAGGAACTGGAGGTGAACGCCTCCGACCTCGAGACCGACGGCCAGGGCAACATACTGGTCAAAGGCGCGCCGCAAAAATCGATCTCGATCTTCGATGTCGCGCTGTCGGCGCATTTCAAGCGCGGTCGCTCGATCTCGGGCCGCGGCATGTTCCTGATTCCGCGCTCTTATCCGGAGAAAGAGACTGGCGCGATGAAGCCATCGACCTGCTACGCGCATGCCTGCACCGTGGCCGAGGTCGAGGTCGACGACGAGACCGGCGCGGTCACCGTGCTGACTGTGAAGAACGTCTTCGAGATCGGCCGCGCGCTGAACCCGAAAATGGTCGAACAGCAACTGGTCGGCGGTTCGTGGATGGGCATCAGCCATGCGCTCTACGAGACGACCGAGCCCTATTATCCCAACCGCGACCATGGCGGCACGGACTTCAACCAGTATCTGATGCCCGGCCCCGGCGACCTCGCCGAGACCGAGATCATCGTGCTGGAGCGTCCATCGGCGGACGGGCCATACGGTGCCAAGGGGCCGGGCGAAATGTGCGCCAACCCGCAGATCCCGGCGGTCGCCAATGCCGTCTTCGACGCCGTCGGCGTGCGCATCGACACGCTGCCGATCACGCCGGAGCGCATCCTGCGCGCGCTGAAGGCGCAAGCGGCGAACTGAGGGCCGAAATGACCGGGACAAGCGCCGAGACATCAGCGACCTCGCCGGAGGCGGTGGCGCAGCATCTTGCCGCCTCGCGCTATCTGGCCGACGACAGTCTTGCGACCGCGATCTTCCTGGCGATCCGGCTGGGGAAGCCGCTGCTGCTCGAAGGCGCACCAGGCGTCGGCAAGACGGAAGCGGCCAAGGCGATCGCCGCGCTGCTCGGCCGCGATCTGGTGCGGCTGCAATGCTATGAAGGCATCGACGCTGCGCACGCGCTCTACGAATGGAATTATCAACGCCAGCTGCTCGCCATTCGCCACGCCGGCGAGCACGAGATCGACATCTACGAAGACCGTTTCCTGATCGCCCGGCCGCTGCTGCAGGTGCTGAAGGCGCCGGAACAGCGCGTGCTGCTGGTCGACGAGATCGACCGCTCGGATCATGAATTCGAGGCGCTGCTTCTGGAATTCCTCTCCGATTTCCAGATCAGCATTCCCGAACGCGGTACCGTCCGCGCCACGGCACAGCCGATCGTCATCCTGACCTCGAACCGCACCCGCGAGCTTGCCGAGGCACTGCGCCGCCGCTGCGTCTACCACTGGATCGGCTATCCCGACGCCGAGCGCGAGGCCGCCATCATCATGCTGCGCGCCGGCGATGTGGCCGAGGTAACGGCGCGCGCGGTGGCGGCGGCCGTGCAGACCATCCGCGCCCGGCCGCTGGCCAAGCCGCCGGGTATCGCCGAGGCCGTCGAATGGGCCAATGCCGCCACCATCCTGGAGAAGGGCGGCAGCCCGTGGCCGGAAGCCTTCCGCCGCGCCATCGGCGTGCTGATCAAGGACGAGGAAGACCTTTCCTACATCGCACCGGAGCTTGGCCGGATCGTCGAGGAGGCGCTGGCGTGACGCGGGAGGTCATTTCGCAAGGCTGGCGGGACAGCGCCCCCCTCTGTCCTGCCGGACATCTCCCCCTCAAGGGGGGAGATTGGCAGCTTCGGCGCTTCGCTCTGTTCGGCGACGTCAGCGATTAGCGAAAGCGGGGATGACATCCGATC